>JBCAWW010000835.1:0-3091 GCA_038534415.1 Bacteroidota bacterium
GCAAACACGCTGGGAATCGTCGATTATTAAGGGGGATAAGCAATTGATCGATTATTCCAACAACTTTATTTATAACCCTTAATAATCGACGATTCCCAGCGTGTTTGCTGCCCCAGGCGATCAAAAAAATAATGGCTTTTGGTCTTGTTATAAGTCCAGCGCTGATCACCACTGCTTTTATGGTGAAAGCTTTCTATGAAGTAGTTGGTATTAGCGGGATCGTGATTATAAACTTTACGCACTACTTTATTTACTTGATCCCCTACTAGCTCAGTCCGAACAATCTGCTTGTTCCGCCCCAGACTATCAAAATCCGCTAAGTATCCCTCTTTTGCATTGAACTGAGAGAAACGGGATACCCGATTGTCTTTATGGTGATACAAAATCGTATCAATCTTAGTAGAATCTTCTAGTTTTTGTACTACCAAAATTTTTCGATAGCTCCCATCAACCCAAGCACTAGCTGAGTGAGTACTAATAATCTTATAATCACTAAAGTAAAGCAAGGGGTAATCCCCAATCTGCAAAACCGAATCCGTCTCCAAGGGCACAGCTTTCCAAGGAGTAGAAGGTTTACGATGCCAGTGAAATCTAGTTAGAATATGGGTCTCAGGATTGTAGTGCCTTACTACAGAATCAAGTACATCCCTATACTCACGGCCGATCTTGTGTTTGATCTGCTCATACTCCCCTAAGCTATCCCAAACGACTTTGACTTGTAGGGATAATCTGTTCCCCTCCCCATCATATCGTTTTTTGAAAAGCAACTTCCCATCAATATCAAAATGCATATCGAAAGCTTCTAGCAGGAGTTTTTCGGCCGGAAACTCGACATTATTTATGCTTGGCGGACGATAAGAAAAAGGAAGGCCACTGGGAGAATATTGATCAGAAACCTCATGCCCATTGAGCCCATAGATACGCTGCTGGACCTTTTTGACGGGTCCATTGAAATAGGCATTATTTGAATAAATAGGCTGTGAGAGAGGGACCGCTGCCAGCAGTAAGAGACTAGCTATCACTACTCCGTAGAACGCTTTCATCTCTAGGCGCTTTGGTCGAGTAGGTTACGAATTTCCTCGGTTACGATGTCAAAGTTAGCCAAGCCAACAAATTGGCTGACACGCCCTTCAATTTCATTACGGCTGAGTTTTTGGAGCTTTTCGGGCCCAAACTTCTCCACGCAAAAGCTTGCCATAGCACTACCATAGATGACAGCGCGCTTCATATTTTCAAAGGAAGTATCACCGGTAGCAGCGATTTGCCCGATGAAACCACCCGCAAAGGTATCACCTGCACCAGTTGGATCGAACACTTCTTCGAGGGGAAGGCCAGGAGCGGAGAAGATTTCTTCGCCATTGAACAATAGCGCGCCATGCTCCCCTTTTTTGATCACTAGGAAGCGAGGCCCCATCGCTTGGATTTTGCGTGCAGCTTTGACGAGCGAGTATTCTCCAGATAGCTGACGTGCTTCTTCATCATTGATGACGAGTACATCGATCAATTTGATGGTTTCTAGTAAACTCTCAAGCGCTGTATCCATCCAGAAGTTCATGGTATCCATGACGATCAGTTCTGGACGTTTTTCAAGACGGTTGATGACATTGCGTTGCACATCGGGCGAAAGATTGCCCAACATCAAGAAACGGCAATCTTGATAAAATTCGGGTACTTCGGGGTCAAAGTCGCCGAGTACATTGAGCTCAGTAACCAAGGTGTCTCGGCTATTCATATCGTTGTGATAGCGCCCTGCCCAGAAAAAGGATTTTTGGTCTGCTACGCGCTCTACGCCCCGCAAATCCACGCCATGTGCTTCGAGCATCTCGATATCGGACTGTAAGAAGTCATTACCCACGATGGAGATCGTATTGATCGGTTGGGTAAAATAAGAAGATGCTAAAGCGATATATGTGGCGGCACCGCCGAGGATTTTATCGGTCTTACCAAAAGGGGTTTCGATCGCGTCGAAAGCCATAGATCCTACTACTACCAAGCTCATAATAAAGTATTGAGGTAAAAAGTTCCGGCAAAGATAATGCTTTAGGAGGCAAAATGAAGCATCTGAGCAGCCAATCTCTAACACTTAGCCTAAATCCTACTTCCTACCCCAAAAGGGGTAATTGCCAATGCTGATCTATGAGCAATTTGCATATGGTCCCCAAACAAAATCTAATGATCGCAACCCAATTACCTCAGTTCCAGGAAGCTCAGCAAGGTTTATTTGGTCAAAGCGCCGTCCTATCTCCCTTTTCGCCTAGACTTTATCTTGGCGACTATGGCGAATGGCAGGAAAGTCAATTCATGTGCCACGGCAACCTGATGGCTGATCTTGCCTATACCAAAACCCCTCGGTCTCGTTGGGTCTCGCGAAGCTCAACTAGAGATCACCGCTTAGTTTCTGGACCGGGAACGTTCGTTGGAGAACCCTGTTATGAGAAAAGCCAGGAAGGTGTGCGTCAGCTTAGGTTGACAGCCTATCTTTCTCGGCCGGGGGCCTTTTTATTGCAACATTCGGGTCTCAGGTATGAGAGTCTCAATATGGACGCTCGTTTTTTGACTCATATTCATTTTCTCAAGCAAGCCGGGATCTGGAAAGATCATTTTCGTTTGGTATCTAACCGCTACGTCGCGGAACGCAGCCTCTTGGCCTATACGCACAAAGGAGGCGTATCCATCGAACTCAAAGGCCAGACGAAAGAATTGGACCAAGAATTAGCAAAAGTGCTCCTCAATCCGAGCAGAAGTTGTTTTTTCAAGCTACGCTTAGATGGTCTTGCCACCATGGCCGAAAACGTACCCGCAGTAGACATGGTGCAGTGTAAAATGAACCAATCGGAGCTAAAGCGCGCTTTGGACCAAGGATTTCCAGAAGAAGTTGACATGGGTAAACTTTCCGTATTCCCGGAATTTGTAATAGACAACCAAAAATGAACAAAATAAAACCTATGTAAGCTAATCGAGATTAGCTGCATTTATATACCGGAAAGCCGTAGTAATTTTAATTCGAAAAATAGAAATAAACGGAACGAATTAAACTTACCCTTTCCATGACTTTACTTACCAAAACAAAAAAATGTAAAAAAACCTCTAG
>JBCAWW010000836.1:0-3081 GCA_038534415.1 Bacteroidota bacterium
CAAAAGATTTTACCTCGTCAAGCAGAACGCGCAGGGCGCCTCAATCTGCAAGACGAGGTAAAATCTTTTGGATTTCCAGATCGGCAGTTTCAATCTTTTCCAAAGCTTCCTTTTGCCGATCCAAAGCAAGTAAAGTTTTGACTTGCACCTCTAGCATCTCCAATCGCTCAAAATGCAGGACGATGCTATTGCCTTTGAGGAGCGTTTCGGCCTCTTGCAAATAAGCCAATCCTTGAGCATAAGCTTTGGTTTGGTGCGCCCATTCCGCAGCAGCAACAAGGGCTTCTGCATGGTAAATAGAATCGTAAACTAGCGCATTGGAGGTAATTTCAACGCATTCGTCAAAGACGGTTTTGGCACGATCAAAATCTTTGAAATACAAATAGAGACTGCCTAAACTAAGCAGACTCCTACTGATCTGTTCGTGAGTAGGTTCAAATATGGCTTTTTTACGCGCGATAGACTGCTTGATCGTTTGTTCGGCCTCTTTATGACGCCCTAAATATTGATAAGCAAGCGCCAAATTATTTTCCATAAAGGCCACTGCGTATTCATTGACCGGTTCAAATTTGAGCGATCGGGCAATTGCGTCTTCGTAGACCTCTATACACTCTTCATATCGCCCCATTTCTAAATATACCCAGCCCAGATTGCCATAATGGTTGACCGTATAAGGGTTGTTAGGACCCAGCACTTTTTCTCTGATCCGCACCGCTTTTTCCTGATACCTTAAGCCTACTTCATACTCTAATTGGGCGATATGAATTTTGGACAATTGCACATATATATCCGCTGTCCTGGTATTGTATTCTCCCATCGTTTGGAGGTAGATATCTAGACTTTTGAGCAAGTAAAATTTTGCCAGCTTAAAGTCTCTCATGGCGAGATAGCAGATCCCAATTTCGTTGAGACTGGCTGCATAATCTCTATGCTGTGTCCCTCCCGTTGCTTCGGCTTCTTGCAAAGTCATCTCCGCATAACGAAGGGCTTCAGGTATCAAGCCCCGTCTCAGCAAGGAGGTACTATAATCCCCATGCGCCATCATCAGGGCCCTCGTAGTGGCCTCACTAAAGTTTTCTAAAATTTCTACTGCCGCCCAAAAGAGAGAGTCTGACTTTTCGATCTCACCAAAATAGCTGGTGTAACCTGCCATCGAGCGATATAGCATGGCAATATTGGCCGTATCAGCCCTATTTTTCGCCCATTCTAGGGCAATATGATTATACTCAATCGCATGCTCCAAATCGCCAGCAAATCGATAACTATAGGTAATATCTGTAAGCACTCGCTGGATCACAGCCGAGTCTTGTGGCATTCGCTCTTGCTCCATTTTTAGTAGGCCCTCAAAAAGTCCAACCGCCTGCCCAAACCTTTGCAGATAATAACAGCAGCGGGCCCAATTGCCGTAGAGGCTACGCGTCTTTTTACTTTGTTTTAGTGCCCCTTCGGGGAACGCCGCGATCGAATTGCGGGCCAAAGAATCCCCTTTGGCAAATTGCTCGGCCAGCAGAAAACTGCCCACCGCTAAACCTGACGCTCTAATGGCTCGCTCCCAACAATAGTCTTGATCGTTTTGCGCAGCAGCGATAAATCCATCTCTCGCTTGAACAAAAAAAGGAACCGAGGCCAAAAATTGATTGCTATCTCGCAAGGCCACTCCCTTGACAAGACTTTCGTGTGCCAACAAGGTATCAGGAAGATTAGCCTGCAAAAATTGTAGTGTCCCTATGAAGAGCAAGAAGCCAGCAATCCCAAATCGCAATTGAAAAAATTGGTTCATTTCAAAAAAATCAAAAAAATAATGTGTGCTGATGTTGATATCCTCAAATAAGTCTCCGTCTCATCTGCAACAATCACAACATCTAATAATACAACACAGATGAATCAGACAAAATTGTTAGCAAACAAATCTATTTTACAAAAAGGCTTTTTCCTATTGGCCATCGCCTGCCTCTATTTCCCCCTACACGCACAATCTTATCGGGATCTAAACACGGGCCTAACTTATTTACAGTTACCTTTTGCTCCGCTGGAAGGAGACTTTAAGACCTACTCTATCAGCGTAGACGAACTAGAGCTTAAGGCGATCGATTATGGCCTCCGTTTGGAAGAGGTTTTACCCAAACAGTTTGCCCTAGAGCAATATGAATTAGTAGAAAAGGACGGCGACTTTGAAGTTATCCTAGAGCTCGGCAAGGCTCACTATGTGGGCAAAACAGCTCAAAAGGGCACTGAGAAAGTCAAAAACAAAGCCGGCGAGTACGTACAGAAGACTTATTATTATTACGAAGTCACCTACACCCTGCCCTACAAACTCAGTCTCTACGATGGCAAACGTCAATTGATGCGCGAGAAGGTGTTTTTTAAGCGAGGCGAAGAATTGTATCGCAATTATGGCAAAGCCGCTAGTCTCACCAAATTGGCTGCGAGTTGGGAGGCAGATGAGAAAAAGTACCTATACGAAACTTATAAGCGGGAGCTCAATTATCTCTTCAAAACCAGTGGCCAATGGTTGCAATCGCAGATAGACACCCGTTTTGTCACTCTAGATGATGCAGATCTTTTGACGATCAAGAAGCCGGAGAAGTTTGGGGCTCAAAAAGTCACCGATGCCTTTGCAAAAATCGCAGAGTTGCAAGCAAATGGCAAGTTCCAGCGTTCTCCGGAGGAGGCATTAGCAGAGATTGAGCCCACCTTGGCGCTCCTCAAGCAAGAGCTAAATAACTTTAGCCCAGACAACAAAAAGGAGAAGAAAATTTATTTCGCGACGGCGCTTGCTTTAGCCAAAATGTACACCTATCTCCACCAGCCTGCCGAGGGCAAAACTTACTTTGAAAAGGCGCAAGCTGCTATGGATGGCTTTAGAGCCGAGAGTTTGGTCAAGGATTTCATTCCGATCCTCAAGGACATGGAGCGCAGAGTGGCTACCAATAAGGAGGTAGCAAATAAGTATGTTGGTAGCTTCGATGCCGCAGCCGCGACCCAATTTAAGCAGCAATATCAAGCAGCTCGTGCCGAAGAGTTAAGTACGCTTACCGAGACGGGCGATGTGGCCGAACAGATTGATTCGAATGCCTATCT
>JBCAWW010000837.1:0-3081 GCA_038534415.1 Bacteroidota bacterium
CGTGCTCTTCAGGCTTGGCAGGGGTACCGTCTGCTTTCCAATTGAGTGGATTGACGACTACAGCGTCTTTATAGTGGGTGTTAATATTGTCTGGTATATAGCCCTCCTTAAAAGTACACCAGCCCATGACGCAGCCTGTTTGAGTTGGATCGTTGCAAACAGTCAAAGTCTGGAAGGTATCTGCTTGAAAAGGCCAGCCAAGCACGTATGCTGCGACTAAGCGTTCGCCGAGGGCTTGATTATCTACAAACTCTCGCAAAAGTCTAATCGCATGAATAGAGCCTTGGCTATGAGAGGCAATAAAAAAGGGCCGTTCTTGATTGTAGTTGCTGAGGTAATATTCAAAGGAGGCTCTTACGTCTTGGTAGGCCAGTTCGATCGCTTTGACTTTGGAAGCGGTATCGCTAGTAAAAAAGCCACCAAAAGACATCTGACGATAGCGCGGAGCATACACCTTGGCGACGCCATTAAAGATACTCGCTTGGTGCCTTAGCGCCCGCTCGTCAGTAGAAGCATTGAGCTCAACATCATTGACGTTTGCGTTCCAGGCGAGACCTCCCATAAAGGTCGTAGGATGAATGTAAAAGACATCTGCCTGGGCATTTGCTTGCTCCTCTGGCCCTACTGTAGGTGGCGTATCATCAGCAAAATCTTCCTTTTCAGGTAAGGCACACCAAGCCCCAGGAAGGCTATAATCGGGCGTAGGAGAGAGTTGGTAACTCGAATAGGGTTTTTTGGGAGGAACACGGCTGCTATTGCAAGCTAAGCTAATTAGAGCAACCATTAGCAAGAATGAGAAGGCAATGCGATAGTTCATGCGATAAAGGTAAGGACTTAGACCCAAGTAAACCGTACAAAGACTGATAGAAATTGCCCTCGCAGAGAGAAAAGGGCTGTTTTGGCTGTCTCAGGCTTACTCAATACTGCCTAAACTACAATCAAAAGCACTTGTTTAATCTTGGGGAACTTCATTGGCAAAACGTTCGCTCTCGCTTAGACGATCCGAGATGATTTTACTGATCTTGAGCTTAAAGCTTTTAGGACGTTTTTTGTTGAGGTTGGCAAAGTAGTTGGCGATGTCTTGGCGGCGAGTCTGGTCTACTTCATCGTACATATCTGCTATGGCTTTGGGGTCGGGACATTCGTTGCCAAAGCGATACTGAAGCATTGCTTGCATTCGGTTGGCGTGAAAGCGGGTGACCTTGAGATAATTATCAAAGAAGGCGAGAGACAAAGAGTCTCTGGGAATCAGATACGACTGCTCATAGTCAATGACTGCTTCGATCTGATAGATGACGGTGTCAGGGTAGCAATCGTAATCTAAAAACAATTGGGTAGAGGCATAGATTGAATCATATTCGTAAGCTAGCGAACTCTTTTCGAGGATATTGTACTTCGCCTCCAGTGAAGGGGTTTTGCTCACTCTGAGAGTATCTAACTGCCAATCTGGGTACCAATACTCGATGCGGTTGGACATGAGCGCTAGGCCACTATCTTGCTGCATATCATAAGGCCTCGTTGAGTAGAGGGTGGCACTTTGGGCTTGCTCGGTACTGCTAAGAGGGATTTGGGGCTGTCGCTGCCAAAAGACAGAGTCGTAGGGAAAATAAGCTAGCTTTTCGTACTCCTCAAGAGGAGGATCAATCGGCAATATTGGACTAGGAAAAAGACTACCACTTTTGAAAAACCAAAGACTCGCAATCGTATGGATCTGTCGCGCTTGAGCGATGCGATATTGCAGATCATAAGTCATCAGGCGATAACGCAAATTGCGCTGGTCGCCTTCAAAAGCAATGCGAATCTCCATCGATAATTGATCCAAGGCATCTTCGCTTTGGTTGGCTAAGCTATAAAAAGGGATCTGCTCGGAATCGGTGATGTGGAGCCTCAGTTCTTGGAGCACATCATTGCTTTGTTGGATATAGGCAGTACCCGAAAAGACTGCCTGTGGGTCTTTGGCTTCAAATTTATAAACCATCAAGGTATCGGATGCGGTAGGGATTTTTTCGACTATTCGCACACGGTACCATCTGCGGATATTACGCCATCCGCTCAGGTCGTAAGGAGAACTCGGCATAAGGCTCTGGGCTTCGGATATCGGTTTATAATTGCGAATGAGAAAGGGGAGCCCTTGATTCATAAAATAGCTTGACTCAGGGAGACGCAAATTGCCAGCTTTAAGCGTGAGGCTATCTATCTCCCCATTGGCAATATAATAGTTGTAATAAGCCTCTAATTGCTCTAATGCCATGTTTTGGTCCACCATGGTTTGGCTGCGCAAAAAGAGTTTTCCTTGTTCCCGGCCTAGGAGAGCCCGTCTGGTTTTGGCGACACTGGCCCACAGCTTCTTGTAGGGGAGTTTGGATTCTTTGCTTGCGATCTGGACTTCATTGAGTTGATAACTGACGGGATTGAGCTGTATGAGTAGGTTTTCTGTCTCAGTGAGCTTTATGCTGAGGTTTTCATAACCAATATTCTGAAACTGGAGCTCCGCGGGCAAACGCGGTACTTTGATCATAAAATAACCTTCTTCATTACTCAGTGTGCCTTGGCCTCCTGCGGAGAACACTTGCACAAACGCCAGCGGTTGGGAGTTGGATTGATCTACTATGTATCCGTCGATGGTAATTTGCGACCAAGCGTTCCCCGCAGGGGCGAGAATAATACATAGGGCTAATAGTCTGATGATGAACCTGCTGTAGGTTGGGGGAGTCTTCACTTTTGTTGAGGATATAATGGTGTAGTTAGCAAGCCCAAAATCCAATCCACCACAGAAGATTGCAAAAACAAAAAAGCCTCCCGCTTGCGCAGAAGGCTTTTGTATTTTGGGTTATGAGCTGACCTAAGCTTCCTTGCGGCTAACTTCTACGGGGATTTCAGCTTTTACCGTTTTGAGTATGTGAACTTCTGCTACATAGCTACCAGTCTCACGAATGTCTTCGATAGCGATTCTTTTACGATCGATTTCAAAGCCTTGTTCTTTGATCTTGTTAGCAATCTGTAGAGAGGTTACAGAACCAAATAGTTTGCCATCTTCACCAGCGAGGGTCTCAATTTTGAGCTCCAATGCATTAAGCTTAG
>JBCAWW010000838.1:0-3081 GCA_038534415.1 Bacteroidota bacterium
GAGCAATGATTATGTTACGGTAGAATGGGATATGCCAGAAATTGATCGAGCTGCGGCTATAGTGATCGAAAGAGATAATGGTAGTGGCTATAAACAGCATTATCAAGAGCTTAGTGGTAGTAATAAATCTAAGTTCCTCGACAATGAGGTCAACGTTCAGGCGCAATCCTATGCTTATCAAGTTTTTGTAGTTGATAGCTGCGGAGATTACACCCAGCAAGGTCGTCGAGGGATTTCGATCCTTTTGCAGGCAAAACAATCAGGCAATAATGTAGACTTGACATGGTCGCCTTATGGAGGTTGGGCCTATGGTGTGGAGTCTTACACCATCGAATATTACGATCCAGTACTCAATGAATTTGTCGAGCTGGCCGTCGTGGATGGTAGTACTCGCAACTTTACCGATGACCGATTGCTAGGCAATCAAGGTCAAGCCTGTTATCGCGTGATCGCCCAAGAAAGCGAAGGAACTCGTCTCAACAGCATCTCCAATGAAGCCTGCGCCACCTTGGACGGACTGATAATAACGCCGACGGCATTTAGCCCCAATGATGATGGTAAGAATGATCGTTTTGCGGTGAGTGGGATCTTTTTAGATAGCTATAACATCAAAATCTTCAATCGTTGGGGAGTTGAAGTGTATAGCAGTCAGAGCCTTGGCAATGACTGGGATGGTCTCAATCAAAAAGGAGAGTCATGTCCTGAGGGCGTGTATGTATTTGTCGCGAGTGGGGTCGATTTCAATGGACATAGCATCGAGCGAGTAGGTAGTGTCACCTTGATCCGATAGTTGTGCCCAAGGTTATGGACTAAAGATGATTTTCAGTATGTTTGGGCCTTATGAGACAACACAGGCACAAATTACTGGGGTGGACAGCCTTGATCTTATTGGTGAGTTTTGGGGGCTGTAGCCAGGTTACCTATGAGAGGGTCATCGTCGATGAACGCTTCTCTCTAGAGGTACCTAGCTATCTGGAGATACAGGAGGATATGCATGAGGATGCTCCCTTGCAAAGAGGCAATGTTTATGAAAGCACCTACTTAGTAGGACGCTACGATTCGTTGCCCGAAGGGGAAACAGACTTGGAGGCCTACTATCTCAATACTTTTCAGCAGATCCTGCCGGGTATCCCCGTTCCTTATCCAGATTCGATACAAGTAGATGGAAAGCTAGCCTTACATGTACAAGCCGCAGGAAGTTATTCCAACCGCACGCTTATTTATGATCTGACTTTGATTCAGGGGGAAACTTTTCTGTACCAAGTTCTCAGTTGGACAGAAGAAAAGGAAGCAGCCAAGCACCTCAATGATATGAGGAGAATTTGGCAAAGCTTTTCTGAAGAATAATGAGATTTAGATGTGTCGTAAGGATTCGATGGGATCAACTTTGGCGGCCTTCCATGCTGGATAGTATCCAGAGATAATTCCTACCCCAAAGCAAGCAAATAAGCCTATAAGGGTCCACATCCAAGGGATCACGAAGTCGCCCTCAAATAGTAGCCTGGCCACTAAGTTGCCTAGTCCAATCCCAAGCAGTACACCTACGACGCCTCCAACCTGACAGATGACTACTGCCTCATACAAAAATTGGCGCAGAATATCTTTTTTTGCGGCTCCCAATGCCTTGCGCAATCCAATCTCTGTGGTTCGTTCCGTCACTGCTACCAACATCACGTTGAGCAGGGCAACCGAAGCTCCCAAAAGGGTGATTAAGGCAATAGCAGTAGCGGCAAAGGTCAAGACACTGATCTGCTGGAAAAATTGGTCGAGTATCTCCTCACTCTTGACGATGGCAAAATTATTTTGATCTTCAAGCCGCAAATCTCGAATCACCCGAAATCTCCCCTTCGCTTCTTCGACTAAGTAATCAATCCTCTCTGGATTAGGCACAAATACATTTAAGGTCATTGAGCCCGTACTGCTAAAGTGATTGCGCAAAGTGGATAGAGGTATAAGCATCGTCTTGTCGGCCCCCGAAAGCCCGCTAGAGCCTTGAGATTCGAAGACACCTACCACTTTGTAACTATGGCCGTTGGCATAAACCGTCTTACCAATAGGAGAAGTATTGGGAAAAAGCCGTTCACGGACTTCCCCACCGAGTATCGTTACGCCTCTGGCAAGTTCAATGTCATCTGGTATCAAGGAGCGGCCCTCTTCGATGGACATACTCGCCACTTGGGGGTAAAACTCGTCCCCCCCAATGATTTGAATATTGGAGTTGGTGGTCTCGTTGCGGTATTTTACCTGATTGGCCCCGCCTCCTGAGGTAGTGATACTGACATTTGCGAGATCAGCATAATTTTCTTTGAACTCTAGCGCCTGGCGATAAGTAATGGGTGGATATTTGATTCGATTACGCCCTCTGCGTCCTACCTGTACAGAAGAGGCCCGATTTAATATCCGGAAGTTATTGGTACCCATCTGGGCAAAACTATCCGTCATCCCTTGGCGGATGCCTTCGATAGAAGTCATTACCAAGATCAAAGCGGTAATACCTAAAGCGATAATAAAAATAGTAACGCCGGCTCGAAAGACATTTTTTCGAATGGCGTCTAGAGACTGACGAATGCTAAGCAGGAAGCGCATATGGTAAAAATAACAAAGCAGATTCAGCTTACAAGCTGAATCTGCCATTATAATATTTAAGTCTGCGAATTGTGCTTATTGAAGCACAATTTTCGCAATCTGAGTTCCTTCAGGGGTCGTTAGGTGCACAAAGTAGACACCCGCAGTCAAGCTAGAAAGATCAATTTTACGATCTACACGGCTGATGTTGCGGTTGACCTCACGCATTACTTTCTGACCTTGGAGATTGTAAATTTTCAATTCCATATCAGTGGGACGCTCAGTTTCAATCAAGATATTGAGCTCTCCCGCAGTTGGGTTAGGGAAAACTTGGAAGTTTTCGACCAAATCAATTTGCCCTTCTACGCTGGTAAATACGGCGCTATCTAATGTAATTACAGATCTGATGTATGGATCTTCAGAAGTAGCGTTACGGTAAGTACCCCATGTACCAGAGATAATCTCGAATGTACGGAGAGAGTAAGGATTAAGGGTTCCTGTCTCAGTCAATAGCAC
>JBCAWW010000839.1:0-3073 GCA_038534415.1 Bacteroidota bacterium
GGGGAATAGTGAAGACACAAAAATGCAATCCTATCTCAATATTCTCTCTGATGATTTGGCCGTTAGTACCGGTATTGGCCGGAATATGGGCAATAGTTTTCGCATCCTCGAAAATGGCAATCTCCATTATCATGGATTCGAATTCAAAAAAGTGAAATAAACTGAGTGCTCAGGCTAATCCCCCTTCTCAATCGGATTTGAGGAGGGGGATTTGGTTATGATTGTACGCTAGCGTCTAAAGTTTGGGCTCAATTTGTAATAACATTAGGGCAGTAAGAATTGATAATAACTGCTTATGAACACTCATAAATCTCACAAATTTTGGCTCAAGATCACCGCGATTGTGGTCGGTTCCTTTGGGCCGATTTTCTTTTTGGGTACCATGCTCGAAACCATGGAGCCCGCTCGACTTACGCTTGATCTATTGAGTTGGCCACTTGATGGTATGACGACTTATGAGTCGCCGGATACCCGTTTTTTGTCCGCGCTAACGGGTGGTTTTTTGCTAGGCTGGGGAGTGATGATCTGGTTGCTGTCGGTTTGGGTCTATGACAAAGCGCCAGAGGGAGTTCGACGCGCCGTTTTGTTTGGGGTGTTGGCTTGGTTCTTTTTGGATAGTGCGGGTTCGATTGCCTCCGGCAACGCTTCTAATGTAATTTTCAATGTATTGGTGCTCCTACTGGCAGTAGGCCCCTTGTGGCGACCTGCGAAGGAAGCATAAAGAGCTGCCTTTAAGTGCAGAGACGAAAGCAAGGGAGTAATGTATGCAAATCATCTCTCTCATTCTATGGGTTTTTGCTTTGCAGAACGCTTATTTTTGAGGGCGCAAAATGTTGCACGGCTTCAAATCCTCTGGTGGGTGAGTCCCGAAATCGGGCTCCTGATTTCGGCATTTGATAAATCGTGAGATTTCTCGTTTTCCCGATGCTCGGGGCTCTCTTGGAATGCGTTCTGCGAAGCAGCTCCCAAATTACTCTCTCCTAGCTCGACTGATCTCAATGGTCTTCTGGCTCACCATCTCTGAAGAAACCGAGTTTTGCCCCGTTACCAATCTGCCATCAACCTCCATATGGGGCTCACGAATGTCTGAATAATGGACCTTGCCACCACGCTCCCTGAGCAGATTTTCGATGATAAAGGGATAATATTGATAATGCGGCAGATCTTTTCTCTCTTGGGCGTCGGGGATGGTATTGACGTTTTTGCCAGCCACTAGGTATTGCCCATCTGCGGTTTTGAGGTGGACGATACCCGCTGTACCATGACAGACCGCAGCGACGACTCCTTGATTTTTTTCATAGATATACATGACGATTTTTTGGATGGGCTCATTCTGAGGAACGTCAAAAATGGGGGCGCTACCGCCTGTATACTGCACAATGTCGTATTCGTTAGGATTGATTTCGGCGGGCTTATGGGTGTTTTGCAAAGCGTACATAAAATCTGCATTGTACAGATAGGCGAGTTGGAGACTATCGGCTGGGTTGACATAGGCAAGTGGTACTGGGCCTCCGAGCGGACTAAGGATGTCTACTTGATAGCCCGCTTTTTGATACACATCGTAAGCAATCACCACTTGCCTATGTCAACCCAGCCGATAGTCTCCAACTCGCCTATCTGTACAATGCAGATTTTATGTACGCTTTGCAAAACACCCATAAGCCCGCCGAAATCAATCCTAACGAATACGACATTGTGCAGTATACAGGCGGTAGCGCCCCCATTTTTGACGTTCCTCAGAATGAGCCCATCCAAAAAATCGTCATGTATATCTATGAAAAAAATCAAGGAGTCGTCGCTGCGGTCTGTCATGGTACAGCGGGTATCGTCCACCTCAAAACCGCAGATGGGCAATACCTAGTGGCTGGCAAAAACGTCAATACCATCCCCGACGCCCAAGAGAGAAAAGATCTGCCGCATTATCAATATTATCCCTTTATCATCGAAAATCTGCTCAGGGAGCGTGGTGGCAAGGTCCATTATTCAGACATTCGTGAGCCCCATATGGAGGTTGATGGCAGATTGGTAACGGGGCAAAACTCGGTTTCTTCAGAGATGGTGAGCCAGAAGACCATTGAGATCAGTCGAGCTAGGAGAGAGTAATTTGGGAGCTGCTTCGCAGAACGCATTCCAAGAGAGCCCCGAGCATCGGGAAAACGAGAAATCTCACGATTTATCAAATGCCGAAATCAGGAGCCCGATTTCGGGACTCACCCACCAGAGGATTTGAAGCCGTGCAACATTTTGCGCCCTCAAAAATAAGCGTTCTGCAAAGCAAAAACCCATAGAATGAGAGAGATGATTTGCATACATTACTCCCTTGCTTTCGTCTCTGCACTTAAAGGCAGCTCTTTATGCTTCCTTCGCAGGTCGCCACAAGGGGCCTACTGCCAGTAGGAGCACCAATACATTGAAAATTACATTAGAAGCGTTGCCGGAGGCAATCGAACCCGCACTATCCAAAAAGAACCAAGCCAACACCCCAAACAAAACGGCGCGTCGAACTCCCTCTGGCGCTTTGTCATAGACCCAAACCGACAGCAACCAGATCATCACTCCCCAGCCTAGCAAAAAACCACCCGTTAGCGCGGACAAAAAACGGGTATCCGGCGACTCATAAGTCGTCATACCATCAAGTGGCCAACTCAATAGATCAAGCGTAAGTCGAGCGGGCTCCATGGTTTCGAGCATGGTACCCAAAAAGAAAATCGGCCCAAAGGAACCGACCACAATCGCGGTGATCTTGAGCCAAAATTTGTGAGATTTATGAGTGTTCATAAGCAGTTATTATCAATTCTTACTGCCCTAATGTTATTACAAATTGAGCCCAAACTTTAGACGCTAGCGTACAATCATAACCAAATCCCCCTCCTCAAATCCGATTGAGAAGGGGGATTAGCCTGAGCACTCAGTTTATTTCACTTTTTTGAATTCGAATCCATGATAATGGAGATTGCCATTTTCGAGGATGCGAAAACTATTGCCCATATTCCGGCCAATACCGGTACTAACGGCCAAATCATCAGAGAGAATATTGAGATAGGATTGCATTTTTGTGTCTTCACTATTCCCC
>JBCAWW010000840.1:0-3068 GCA_038534415.1 Bacteroidota bacterium
CTCGCTGACAACAATGGGCTCTATATCACTAGTTCGGAGTACACCGGAGTTTTTGGCACCGTCAAATATATTCCTTTAGCTCCTCGTTCGGCTACCTCTTCGAGGAACGATATCGAGATTATCTTTGACAAGGATATGGAGTATGTCGAAGTAGATAGAGTCAATACCCTCCAAGGCTACCGAGCCCAATCTTATCGTGCTGCTTTTGAGTACAGCGACGAAAATGGGCGCGAACAACTGATCGATGCCTTGGTCAAAAGTGGTGCGACTGAGGCCGAGGTGCTTGAGACCGATATCAAAAGCGAGCGTATCGCAGATATTAGTTCTGGTAAACCGCTGATCATAGCCTCTAAGATCAAAGCCTCTTCCTTGCTCGAAAACGCAGGCGACAGCTATCTCCTCAATGTAGGGATGGTGATCGGCCTACAAAGTGAGCTATATCAGGAAAGTGAGCGCGCCCAACCGATCGAGATGGACTATCCCATGACCTACAACCACAATATCAGCTTTAACATCCCTGATGGTTATGAATTGGTAGGGCTCGAAGAGGCCAATCTAGACAAGACCTACAAAGGCGATGAGGGCTATGTCGCTCGCTTTGTCTCCAATGCCAAACAAGAAGGCAATAAGGTGACCATCGAAATTCAAGAATTTTACGAAGACATTCACTTTGATGTCGAACGCTACGAGGAGTTTCGCCAAGTGATCAATGCAGCGGCTAACTTCAATAAAGTAGTTTTGGTACTCGAAGAGAAGTAAGTAGTCATGCGAGTCCCTTTATCTAGGCGCCTAGTCGGCGAACGCCTGACCTTAAGGGCACCGAGCTTCAAAGATATCCCGCATATCTTTGAAGCTTCTCATGTGCCGGGTTTTACCGAAGGCATGCCCTGGGAAGCATCTGCTCAAGAGACCGAATACATTGCCCCGATGGAGCGCGCCCTAGCCGCTTGGAAAACGGGCCGAGGTTTTAGCTTTAGCATCGAGGATAAGACAGATGCGACCTTCATTGGTCGTATCTCTATCCGTGAGACCGATCGGGAACTGGTTTGGAATATTGGTTTTTGGACGCACCCCAAGCATCAGGGGCAAGGGTATATGACCGAAGCCGTTGGCTTGATTTTAGACTTTGGTTTTAGCGAGTTTAAAGCCGAAAGCATCGAAGCCGATTATGCCACTTGGAACATTGCGAGTGAAAAGGTGCTACACAAATCGGGCTTTAAATTTGTCAAACATATCCCTCAGGGCTTCAAAAAGCGTGGTCATTGGGTTGAGGAGAACAGCGTTCGCATAATGCGAAGCGACTGGGAAGCCTTGAGATAATGAGGGATCAAGCGTTCTGCGAAGTGGGGTTCTCGTCGCTCCAAGGCAGTGCCTTGGAGCAACTATTGGCCTGGGAGAAGCGTTCTGCGTCCCGATCCCGATTTCGGGATCAGGAGTAAAAAAAGAAAAGATACCGGATATGCTCGTGCCTTGTATTCCGGCAGGACGGATTACTTTACTGCCTTCGGCTAGACTTCTTCAAAGCGTCATCCCAGCCGAATGAATGAGCCTCAGGCGAATTCATCGAGCAGGGATCTTGAGAGGAGCGTTCTGCGTCCCGATCCCGATTTCGGGATCAGGAGTAAAAAAAGAAAAGCGCCGCAAAAATCACGACGCTTCCTTTGCTATAATTTATAGGCGGCACCTAACAAATGGGGCCGCTTTTTTTATTTCCACCACTGCAGAGCAGGATAAGGACTTTGTCCGAGAATAATCGGTTCGCCGATGCGGGGGGTGGTTAAAGGCAGGCCCAGCTCCGCGGCTTTGGCAGTAACGCGTTCGACAGGGTCGGTCCAACTATGGAGCGCCAAAGTAAAGGCTCCCCAGTGAATCGGCATCAATAGTTTGGCTTTGACGTCTATGCCGGCTTGAGCGGTTTCTTCGGGCATCATATGTACGTCCTTCCACATCTCATTGTATTGGCCGCATTCCATCATGGCAAAATCAAAAGGACCGTACTTTTCACCAATTTCTTTGAAGTGAGGGCCATAGCTGCTGTCCCCGCTAAAGTAAATTGTATCCTTTTGACCGATAATCACCCAAGAAGCCCAGAGCGTAGTCATACGATCAAAGAGACCTCTACCTGAGAAGTGTCGCGCTGGGGTACAAGCGAGGGTCAAGCCTTTGAACTCGAACTCGTCCCACCAATTTTTTTCGTGGATATGGGCTTCCTCTACCCCCCAAGCTTTGAAGTGAGCCCCTACGCCTAAGGGTACAAAAAACTCCTCAACTTTGTCCTTGAGCTTGGCAATGGAACCATAATCAAGATGGTCATAATGATCGTGGGAGATGATGACGGCATCTATAGTCGGCAACTCTTCTATTTCAAGGGGAAGTTCGTCTGTATAGCGCTTAGTGCCGAGCAGCGGATGAGGCGCTGGAGAAGGGCCAAGCATGGGATCGAGCAATAAGTTTTTGCCATCGATTTGTAGCAAAAAGGCAGAATGTCCAAACCAATTGACACGAGTGAGGGTGTCAGGATTTTGGGCCACTTCCTTGGGATCGATGGAGAGGATGGTCTGAGGCTCGGATGGCTGACGCGAGGGATCACTCCCCAAAAACTGTCGCATTATTTTGAGGCCATTGCTGAAACTCATACTCATATTGACTTCCACTTCATTGACAAATTTTCCGTCTGCATAATTATCGGCCTTGGCGTAATTCGCTTTTTGCGAATCAGTAGGCGCAGCCCCAAATTCAGGGCTTAAATTCATAAATAGAGCTGCTATCAGCACGACTAGCGCGACGATGACTCCGATGGATATACCGATCATCTTGAGAATTTTTAGGAACTTTTTCATGCTATCGAGTGGCCAAATTATTGATGTCTTTGGGCGTAAGATGAGTGCCTTCGAAGCCTAGCTGATGGGATTTGATCATGGCAAGCCCGATGCGGGTGGTATCCGTAATTGAATTGGGAAATAGCCGGTTCATGATAAAAAAGAGCGGCTTGAAAAAGGTAATGAAGAAATTATACATCGGCGTCGCCGAACGAATCCCTCGCAAAGGCTGAATCGCACCCGGACGAA
>JBCAWW010000841.1:0-3063 GCA_038534415.1 Bacteroidota bacterium
ACTTTTTAATCGCCCAAGAGCCTAACTCCGTGGAGGCCCTAGAAGCTTTTCTTAGGCAGATAAACGAATTGGACTCAGTCGTTGCAGAAGATTTTGCGTGGAGACACATCAAAATGACCTGCGATACGCAGGACGAGACTTTGCGCAACAGTTATCAAGTCTTTGTACAGGAAATAATGCCGCATCTTTCGGTATATGAAGATAAACTCAATCGTAAGATTGTCGCGAATCCTCATTTCTCAGCATTAGATCCTCAAAAATATCGCACCTATACCCGCCAACTGGAAAGAGAAATCAATCTCTTTCGCAAAGAAAATGTAGATCTAAAGGCTAAAGATCAGAGTGTATCACAAGAATATGGTACCATTTCTGGTAAAATGACCATAGAGCACGAAGGGCAGGAAATCACTTTGCAGCAGGCAGGAAAGTATATGGAATCTCGCGATCGCGCTTTGCGACAGGAGATTTGGGAAAAAACAGCTAAGCGTCGCCTGAAGGATGCTGATGCGATCCAAAACATATTTGATCAGCTCGTGAAGCTTCGCCACCAAATGGCCCAAAATGCGGGTTATGATAGCTTTACAAGCTTTAAGTTTGACCAAATGGGTCGCTTTGACTATAAATTGAGCGATACCTACGCTTTTCATGAGGCAGTAGAAAAGGTGGTAAAACCTGTCTACGAGCAAATGATGAAAGAGCGGCGTGAAAAGCTAGGCCTTGATGTCCTACGCCCATGGGATCAAAGTGTAGATATTTTTGGTGATGAACCGCTAAAGCCCTTTGACGAAGCCAATGAGCTGCTTAACAAGGCTGTCAGTGTACTGAGCGGCCTCAAGCCTGAATTAGGGGAAATGATCGGCCTGATGAATCATATGGGCTACCTCGATTTGGATAGTCGGGTGGGTAAGGCGCCCGGTGGTTATAATTACCCATTGATGGAGGTAGGAGTACCATTTATATTTATGAATGCAGCGGGTTCGCAAACCGATGTGATCACGATGCTACATGAAAGTGGTCATGCGGTACACTCCTTTTTGACGCGAGATATTTCACTCAACGCCCTCAAGCGTACCCCTTCAGAAGTGGCTGAATTGGCTGCTATGAGTATGGAGTTGCTAAGTTTGGATGGCTATGAAAAGTTTTACACAGATAAGGAAGAGTTAGCGAGAGCTAAGAAAAATCAGCTTCAACGTTGTATCGTCGTATTTCCTTGGATTGCGACCGTGGATGCATTCCAGCAATGGATATATGATCATCCTGCTCACACTCCTGCAGAACGCAACGCAGCTTGGAGTGAGTTATATCGTCGCTTTCATGGTGATGTAGTCGATTGGTCGGGATATGAGGAGATGATGGACAGTATGTGGCTCAAACAAGGCCATATCTTCGATGTGCCTTTTTACTATATCGAGTATGCCATTGCGCAGCTAGGAGCATTGGCTGTCTGGAAAAACTATAAAGAAAACCCTCAACAAGGGTTGCAACAATACCTAGATGCCTTGGCATTGGGCTATACCAATACCATCCCTGAAATCTATCAGACTGCGGGGATCCGATTTGATTTTTCGGCTGAATACGTCAAGCAAAGCATTGATTTTTGCCTCGCAGCCTATCAAGAATTGTAAGTTGGATGTGAGGGCTTATTGAATACGCTCCGCATAAAAAGCGTATCTATTGCCTTGCCACAAGCTGAGCAAAAGAAACTGATCTCCACCTTCGGAGAGCTGTAGTTGCTTGCGGACTTGAGCGACTGTCTCAGGGAAATTTCGCTTGCTGATATTGAGCCTTTTAATCTTGCGGGCTTTGAGCCATTTTTTAATGACTTTGGGCTTGAAAGGCATTATCTCTAATACCTTAAACTGACGTCCTGGAAAGTCTGAGGAGAGCGGTTCCTCGCAATGAATATATCCATCTTTATTGGGCAAGGAGGATGAGGATAAGGCTAAATCAGGCAGCAATTGTCGGGTGGACCTACTTTTGTAAAAAGCGACATCTGGCTCTGCCAAGAAATTGGGGGGAGAGGAGCGTTCGGCGAAGCCGTCATCCTCAACCAAGGGATAAGCAAATTGATACTCAAACAACTGGCCTTGTCGCAGCATCTTGAGTCGTAAACTTGCCTCGGAAGCCTCCTTGGGTCGTGCCGGAGACAGTTTGTCAAGCCAAATAAGTACTTCTTTACATTCGTTGTCTTTCGAGACGACGATAAGTTCTTTCAAAGTAGGAAAAAGGCGGTGCGCTTCAGCCAGGTCGAGTAGGGGAGACGCTTTGATCAGCAATTGGTGAGCATGTTGCCGGATTAGCGGCATAAGCTGAGTGATGTTAGGGGCACCTTCGGTCAACGCATTGATGCGTCTGTTTTGATTGTCTCGTCGAGAAGGATCAACATAGATCAAATCAAATTTAGGGCCATCGTAGGCTTGTAAGAAACTTTTAGCCTTTTGGTTTATCACTTCAACTTTGGGGTTTTTGAGCAGTTGAAGGTTATACCTTTGGATTTCAGAGAGAGCCTTTTGGGGTTCTAGGGAAATGAGGTGTTCAAATCCTTGACTGAGGAAGTGACTATCTACGCCTAAGCCCCCACTGAGGTCTAGTGCGATTTTGCCATGGACGGATTTGAGCTTGGCGGTAGCTTCGCTGCTGCATTGTTCGAGAGCGAGAGGAGGTAAGATTGCGGATACATTGTACCAAGATGGGAGTTTGAGACGCGCTTTCTGAAGAGATTTTAGCTGGGTCGAAACTAAAGCGAGCGGAAACTCGTTGTTACTATGGGTTAACGCAAAGCGAATCGGATCAGTCTCTTTATTCGCTTCAATCAATGCGCGAATCTTATCATGTGTTAGAATTTCCCAATCTTCTAGACTCATCTCTATGCGATAAATTTTACCTTTACGTACAAATGCGTAATTTGACTGATCACAAGCATTATTAATCTAGTCCTTATGAAGCGTTATAAGCAAATCTTCGTCGCCTTCCTACTGATGTTCACATTAGCTACAGTTATGAGTACTACTGGTTGCTATGCGGGAAAAACCTGCCAAGCCACAAAGGTAGGCGACGAAGATT
>JBCAWW010000842.1:0-3061 GCA_038534415.1 Bacteroidota bacterium
CATATACGCCAAAGCAAAGCGAATGAGGGATGTAGGCTTGGACGGTTGCTAATGGGATATGACTTGACCAATAAGACTCTTGACTCAAGTATTGGTGAATCTTGTTGATGTCCAATTTGCTTTGGTCGGTTGAGATGCAAAAATCTCCCCGCTTGACTTCGTATGACATGCTTTGAGATTTATAAGGCGTCAATTAAGGCTTTTTGAATGATGGCAATATCCTCCTTTTGGGTGCGCCAATTGGAAAAAGCGGCTCGAATACAGCTTTGGCCCTGATAGGCTGAGGCCGTAAGAAAGACTTGTCCCGCTTGGGTGAGGCGTTTGAGATAGGCATTGATGTCGCCACCCGCTGCTAGGCTAAAGCAAACCACATTGAAGCGAACCTCCGCCAAAAGACGAAAATCTGGATGGCTCTCTAGCCATGCTCCCAGCATTTGAGCCAAATGGGCGTTGCGCTCGACGATCTCCTGAAACCCCCTTTTGCCATAGGCTTTGAGACTAAACCAGCTCGGTAGTGCCCGGAAGCGACGTGAATTTTCAGGGGTGAGATGGACAAAGGGGATTTGCTCAGCCTCTACTTCTAGATAGCGTGCGCCGCTATTTTGAAAAACTGACTTTTGTAAGTGAGTATGCTTGCTCAGTTGGATGGCAGCATCATAGGGTACATTGAGCATTTTGTGGAGGTCGATGGTGATGCTATCGGCAGCGTTCCAGCCTTGGACCAAATGCTCATAAGCAGGACTGCAAGCCGCAAAACCGCCAAAAGCAGCATCTATATGCAACCAAAAAGGAAACTCTGCCTTGAGCTGGGCGATGGCTTCGAAATCATCATAGTCTACCGTATTGACCGTGCCAGCATTGGCGACTACTATGGCGGGAGTGCCTTGGAGTGCGGCTAATTTTTGGCGAAGGGCTGCAATGTCTACGGCTTCTCGATTGGGGAGGCAGGGGAGCTGCTCCATCGCAGAACGCCCAACTCCCAGCATGGACAATGCCTTGTAAATGCTGCTGTGGGCTTTGGCACTCAATACAGCGGGGCGTTCGGCGAAGCCATCCAAAGCGATATCTCTCCCTTGCTGCAGGCCCCACCACTGACGGGCGATCGCTAGTCCCACAAAACTGGACATCGTAGCCCCACTCACAAAGGTGCCAGCAAAAGCTGCATCGAGCCCAAACAACTCCTTGAGCATACTGATGGCTTCATACTCAACCTCATTAGCAGCACTATCTCCCGCACTAGCTACATTTTGGTCAAACACGCTGGTCAGCCAGTCTCCCATGAGAGCGGTTGGCGTAGTACCTCCGGTAACATACCCCAAATATCTACCTCCCGGACTGCCCGAGAGATGCTGTTGATAGTGGGTTTGAAACGAATGCAAAGCCGCTCTGCCTCCGCCACCGTGGTTGGGTAAGGGCGCAAAATGGGCCTGCTGATAATAAAGACCCGGCGGGCGTTGCTCTAGGCCTGATAAATATTGTAAGGCTGCATTGAGGGTCTCTTTGAGAAGATCCTCCCAATGCTCTAAATCTCGATTGAGTACACTGTCCATCACATTTGTTTTGTCAAAGTTGGCAAAAGCTAAACTTGCAAAACAGATGCAGTTTTGTGATTTTTGAGCATATCAGATTTGTATGAAAACCCATCGCTATCAAAGTTTAGCTGCTGAACTAGAGCAACGCATTCTCAATGGAGTCATGCTCGTCGGAGACAAATTGCCTAGCGTTCGGCGATTGAGCCGGGAAAAGGAACTAAGCCCCTCAACTGTATTTCAGGCTTATTATCAGTTAGAGGCCAAGGGTTTGGTGGAGGCCAGAGCAAGGAGTGGGTATTATGTGGCTTATCGTTCCGCGCAGCGTGATCCCCTCGAAAACCGTCAAACCCTCCCGCAACCTGATATTAGGCAGCTCGACACCAAGGCGATGATCAAACGCATGGATGGGGTGAGAGACCAGGCGCAGATGCAACAATTATCGATGGCGATCCCCGCGGCTGAATATTTGCCGGTGGCGCGCTTGAATAAATGCATGAAAGACGCCTTGCAAACTCAAGGAGCCGAAAGCCTCCAATATGCTCCGCCCGCTGGCTTGTTGAGTTTACGAAGATTGATTTGCGCTCAGCTATTGTCTTGGTGGCCGGCAGGCGATCCGGAGCAGTTGATGGTGAGCCAAGGTGCGATGGAAGCTTTGAGCATTTGCCTGCGAACCGTTTGCAAAAGGGGCGATATCATCGCGATGGATGAGTTGACCTATTTCGGGATTCATCAGCTGGTCGAGCAATTGGGTTTGCAGGTGGTGCCCATTCCGCAGGAGGGCGATAGTGGGATCAATTTGAATTATTTGGAGCAGGTATTAAATCTCTTTTCGATCAAAGCATGCCTGTTTGTAGCCTCTTTTCACAATCCCACCGGCAATACAATGCCGGAGGACAAGAAACAGGCCTTGGTAGAACTGATCACGCGGCGCAGAATTCCATTGATAGAGGATGACGTTTATGGAGAGCTATTTTTTGCCAAAAAACGACCTTTGCCCTGCAAGTATTTTGACAAAGAAGGATGGGTGCTGTATTGTAGTTCTTTTTCTAAGACATTGGCGCCCGGCTATAGGGTTGGCTATTGCATGGGGGGACGTTTTCATGAAGAACTATTGTGGGAAAAGAGGGTCAGTTCTCACTCCACTAGCAGTCTTTCTCAATTGTGTTTAGCGCGCTTTTTGGAGATTGGTCGCTATCAGGCCCATCTGGCTAAGCTAAGAGCTGCTCTACACACCAATATGCTGAAGTATTCACAATTGTTTATGGCTGCTTTTCCCGAAGAGGTGAGGTTTCGCAGTCCCAAGGGCGGCATGGTATTTTGGATGGAGATGCCTAAAAAAGCGGATGCACGCCTGCTCTTTGGCCAAGCCCAACAAAAGGGCATAATCATTAGTCCTGGGGGTATTTTTCTATACTCTCACTTAATGGACTGGCAAAACTCAAACGAAAACAGTGCTCAAAACCCGGTCGACTGGCAAAAATACCCCCAGGACTAATGATTATGCCCTTTTGTTGGGCTTGGCCAAAGAG
>JBCAWW010000843.1:0-3058 GCA_038534415.1 Bacteroidota bacterium
TCAATCAGTTGCTGGAAAGTGTGATTAGCCGCATAAAAATGGGACGAATGACAGCCAGTTGGGCCGAAATGCAGCTTTCTTGACGAATGACAAGCTATTACTGCCGAAAATCGGGGATGTATTTACGAGAGACAGGCACCTCAAAGTCTGCTAGTCCCTGCAATTTGAGTTTGAGACCTTGGGCATTGCCGGATACGGCGAGGATCTTTTGGGTATTGACCAAAAAGGAGCGATGGCTGCGTTTGATGGGACTGCCCTCCAGTGATGCTTCGATGCGAGCGAGCGTATTGCGTAGCATCTCCTTTTGTATACCGTTTTCGTCTAGCAAAAAAATCCGAACGTAGTTTTGCTGCGCTTCGATAAAGAGGATTTGCTCCACCGCTGCGCGGAACGTTTTGTCGGATTGGTAGATAGGCAACTCTCGTATATCACTGGCAGGACTTTGGCTGGGCTCAGGATGTATCTCCTCGGCGATCTTTTGGTTGGCCTTGAGCTTGCGAATCAAATTGGTGGCTCCAAAGAGGGAAACCGGGAAAATAGCAATCAAAAAAGTACTGTAAACAGCCTTGCCAAATATCTCAAAGTTGAAAAGGAGGTCCGAAGCATAAAAGAGGAAAAAAGAGCTATAATTTGCTACTGCGATACAAAGGATCAAAACTATCACGGAAAGGGCCCACTTCCAAAATGTCCATGTAGGACTATCCTTTTTGATGCCCAATACAAAGCGCAAGATTAGGTCATATACTAGGGCAACTCCCATCGATATAGCGCCGAAAACCAAACAAATCGATACCGGATAATCCGATTGCGAAATCCCAAAAGGTTTAAAAGCAAAAAGAATAAAAAAGACCACTAGCCCCCCGCCGACGGCTCCCTTGATCATCGAAGGAATATCGTCCCGGTCCGGATAAGGTTGATTGAGAAAAGATTTGAGTTTTTGTAGCATGGATGGCCCCGCAAATTTCTGGTCTAATATAAATATTTCGCCGAACTTGCTGCCATGCAGATTGAGACGCTCGCTCACAAGGAGGCACATCAGGCCCAAGCGATTTGGCGTTTGCGGCAGCAATCTTATCAAATAGAGGCTGATTTGATTGAGGTGGCGGATTTTCCTCCCCTGAGTCGTACTTGGCAAGAGATTGCGGCTAGTCCGCGTTTGTTTGTGGGCTGCCGCTTCGCGGAACGCTTAGTCGCCCTCGCTGAGTACAGTATTGAGCATGGCATATTAGAAATCTCGAGCCTCATCGTATCCCCTGATTATTTTCGGCAAGGCTATGCCGATCGATTGATGGCGTATCTGCTCGCGCTCGCCGCTTGGACAGAAGCTATCGTAGATACAGCCCAAGCCAATCAACCAGCGATTGGCCTCTATCAAAAATGGGGTTTTGTAGAGACAAATCGCTGGCTGCCTGAACACGGGATTCCTTTGGTGCGACTGAGCGTTCTGCGAAGCAGTAGACCTAAAGCTTGACTAATTTTGACAGATAGACAGTCCGCCCATTGGGATCGACGACTTTGGCCAAATACATACCTTGAGGTAAATGAGTAAGTGGCCAAGTGCTATTTGTCGCTTCCACTTTATAGGTCTTTTGTACTTGCTTGCCGTTTAGGTCCAATAAAACGAGCTCGTAGTATGGCGCTTGGAATTGG
Source organism: Bacteroidota bacterium (assembly GCA_038534415.1). GTDB lineage: Bacteria > Bacteroidota > Bacteroidia > J057 > J057 > JBCAWW01. Next base: position 1,651 of record JBCAWW010000843.1, read on the forward strand.
GGGAGTTCGAGATGCAGGCTTTGTGAACTAAGCCAAAGCTTGACATCAGGGAGATACTGGCCGCCCAAACTGCTGGCAAAAGCATCCACATTGAGGCTGTCTAATTTGTCGCCACACATAGAGTGTGCGGTAATGATTACTTGATAGCTACCAGATTGTGAATAGGTGTGATTGGCGCTAAGTCCACTCGCCACATTGCCATCACCAAAGTCCCAGCTGACACTATCGACATTTGAGGCATTACTGTTAAAACTGATGGCCAAGGGCGAACTGCCGACCACAAAGTTGGGTTGTAGCACGGGATAGGTGGCAAAATTTACCGCGATAGTATCCATCACGCTACAACCATTGGCGTTGCTTACGATCACTGTATAGATCCCGGCTTGGTTGCTGTTGACTTCAAAGTTTGGCTTGCTACTATTGTTGGACCAAAGGTAGGTCAATGAGCTGTCTTTACTGCCGATAATGACGGACTTTTCACAGGAGGTGACATCGGTTAGTTTAAACCAATCCGGTTTAGAATCAGTTTCTAATTTTATATCATCATTGCCTAAAAGAGTGCCTACTAATTGTTGAGTCGTGACCGTATAATTGATACTTGAGTCTGCGATGATCATCAATTGCTCGGCTTGGATATTGCCAGGCATCCAGACGCTTTGAAACCCGCTGACCCCCGTAAATGGGGTCGATAAGAGGACCGAGTCGCCTTGACATATGTTCCCGTTGGAACTGAGGTTTTGCGTCATAATGCCCGTATTTAGGCTTGCAATCGGTAAGGGCATCGTATTGACTGAGTCTGAGCTACAGAGATAAACTACCTCTGCGGTCAAGGCTACGCTAAAAGTAAGGAGCTGTGCTGGAGTGATCTGTGGATCTAGATATAAGGCAATTGAGTCGGCAAAGCTACTATCACAACTGAGCGGAACTGCACTTTGGATTGGGATGATCATACCGTTGGGATCAGTGATTTCAAAATCTCCGGAGTCTATCTGCGAACAAAGGATCGCTTCGTTCATGATGACCAATAGACCGTCTAAGGTGCTCAGGTTGGTAATAGAGTTGATCGCAATGAGAGTGGTGTCATAGGCCAAGCTCGTCGAATTGCTAAAATCAAGGGTAAAACCAGAGCCTGAACCCGTCCAATTACTGACATTGACCACGTAGCTTTCGCCAGCATAGACAGAAATCGGCAGATTAAAGGCAGCACCAGGGGGAGTGCTACTGGTCGGACCGGTATCGCCAGGGGAACCCGAAAAATTACAGGAAACCTCTAAGGCTGCATTGGTCGCAATATCTGAGCAAGATGCATTGCTTAGATTGTATACAGCCCAATCATAATCATCCAGTGAATTTTTGGTAGAAAGTGATGGCATTATTGAATTTATCATTACCCCGGTAGATTCACTGG
>JBCAWW010000844.1:0-3054 GCA_038534415.1 Bacteroidota bacterium
CATTAAAGATTGCAACTTTATTGTCGGAGTTTCAAAAATATTTTTCTGAAACTGAACTAGAGAAAATTGATCGCAAATATTATTTGACAAATCATGAAAAAGGGATCGAAATAGTTTTAGACCATGAAAAAATAATTGAAGCAATTCATTTATTTGGATTTGGCAACTTAGGAATTATTCCTTTTTCCGGTAAACTTCCTGCTGGATTAAAGTTTGAGAATGATGAGCATGATGTTGACAAGATGTTAAAGTCTTTAAAATTTGACTCAGGAGGCGGAGACGAAATACCCTTTTTAGGCAAGTCAAATATGTGGAGAAAATATTACGAGAATGATTATTACCTACGTGTAGAATTTAAAGAAGAAAAGATAAAACAAATAACTATTGGTAATCTCTAACTCCCCCCCCATGCAAACCCTCTCCATAGCAATCCAAAAAGGTGGTTCTGGCAAAACCACCACTGCCGTCAATCTGGCGGCAGCGCTCAAGGCTCGTGGCAAGCGGGTTTTGCTGCTTGATCTTGATCCGCAGGCCAACCTCACCCAGGCCCTTGGCGTGGAGGAAGAGCCAGAGGCGAATATCTATCAATTGCTCAAGCAAGAAGCGGCTGGGCAAGAAGCCGATCCGATGGCGGCGGTAATCGAGACCAAGTCAGGTTTGAGCTTGATACCCGCTACGCTGGATTTAGCCATGGCGGAGATGGAGTTGGTCAGTGTGTATGGGAGGGAGAGCTTGCTCGAACGCATCGTGGAGCCCTTAGAAACGCACTTTGACTATCTCATGATCGATTGTCCGCCCGCGATTGGGATGCTCACTGTCAATGCCTTGGTGGCCAGTAATTGGGTGTTGATGCCTTTGCAAGCAGAGTTTTTGCCGCTCAAAGGAGTGCAAAGCTTCATGAAAACCTTTGAACGCATCAAAAAACAACTCAATGAAGAACTCCAAATCCTTGGCTTCGTCCTTACGCGCTATGATCGCCGCAAAACCATGAACCGAGAGGTCTTGCAAAAGCTCCACGATGAATTTGGCGATAAAGTATTTGAGACTCGCATTCGGACCAATATTGCCTTAGCGGGTGCCCAAGAAGCAGGGGTGGATATTTTTAGCTTTAGCCGTCGTTCTAATGGCGCCCTCGACTATGCCGCCCTCGCCGATGAACTCCTAACCAAATTGCCCTGAAAATATAGATGCCCGATAGTCTCTGTACTTTTTACTTAGTACTATCTATATAAAAAAAACAGTCATGCAAAGCCTACAAAAAACCCATTTTCATCTTCACGATGAATCCGCCTTTTCTAAACTTTTTCCGGAGCTGCCTGCCCTCTATGTGCCTGAGCAAAAACTACAAAAACTGGCTGCACGCATGGTGGAGTACAGTCGTTGTTTGGATAGCACCCATATCTCCAATGGGCAGTCGATTTTTAGTCAGTTTTTGGCTCATGATATGACCTTCGAGAGTTCATCCAAGCTTCGCAGCTTTCATGATCCAAGCGTTCCATTGCAAAATGACCGCTCCTTCAATCTCGATCTTGATTGTGTTTATGGGCAGTGGACCCAAGACTTTTTGTATGATGCTCAGGACCGCAGTAAACTCCTTTTGGGGGAAAAATATAGTGATCTAGAGTGCGGATACTTCTGGACTGATCTTCAACGCAATGCGCAGCATAAGGCCATTATTCCCGATGCTCGGAACGATGAAAATGTGATCGTCTCTCGTATGCAAGTGCTCTTTATAGACTTTCACAACAAAGTGGTGGATGTCGTGAGAAAGGAAACGGGGGCCCACAATGTCTTTCAGGCTGCCCGCAAGCGGGTGATTTGGCACTATCAGTGGCTCATACTGCAGGAGTTTTTGCAGGAGGTGATGGAAAAAGATATCTATGATGACATCTATCAAAATGGCAGTACGTATTTCTGTCATCCTAGTGGTTTGCCTTTAGAGTTTACGGGAGCCGCTTTTAGGGTAGGGCATAGCCAAACGCGAGAAGAAAATCGCATCAATGCAGAAACAGTGGCGGGCCTATTTGAACTAGGTGCCTTTGAAAAGATGGATCAATATCTCGATTGGCGCTATATGTTTGATTTTGGGGATGGCTGTGTCCAGATGGCAAAAAAGATAGATAGCAAAATCGCGAAAGCCTTTCATAATATCCCTTTTATTCGGACCGATAGACCCATCGAAAGATCACTCCCTTATCGTAATCTTAGACGAGGAATAGTCTATGGCTTGCCTAGCGGAGAAGATATCGCCAAGCGCATGAGCATCGTGCCGATTGTGATTCCCGAAAAAGAAGATCTCGAAATGAGCGGTACGCCCCTTTGGTTTTATATCCTCAAAGAAGCTGAGATTTTACATGATGGCGAACGCCTTGGACCTGTTGGCAGTCGCCTGATTGGAGAGGTCTTTATGACCGTCATGCGTGAAGATGATGCCTCTTTCCTCAAAGTGCACCCACTTTGGCAACCTGATCTTGGGCCTACGCCTGGGAGCTTTAGTTTTCAAGATATGATTCAGTTTGTGTATCCCCAGATGTTTACTCAACGCGCTTAATTATGTCAAAGTTATTTCCTCGCCGAAACCGCAAACAACCCACCCCTCCTGCAAAAGAAGGGAAGGAAGAGCAAGCTTTTTTCTCCCGCTCCAAGGCCAAAGCGGATCAAGCAAGCAGCGGTAATTCCTTCTTTCAGGCCAAACTCAAAGTAGGCCAAAGAGGAGATAAGTACGAACAAGAGGCGGATGCAGTAGCCGACGCGTTCAGCCGCAAGGCTAAACCCCTAAAAAAAGCACAGACGGGGGATAGTCCCAATGTGCAAAAAATCACCCTTGCCACGCCTCAGGAAGACGAAAAGCTCGGCACTGCCGAAAGCAGGATGGAAAAGGATAAGATGATCCAAGAAAAACCTAATCTCCAAGCCGCAGAGGAAGAGGAAATCGTTCAGCAGCAGGCGGAAGAAGAAGAGGCGGTCCAAATGCAGGAAGAAGAAGAGGCGGTCCAAATGCAAGAAGAAGAAGAGTCCGTGCAGATGCAAGAGGAGGAGGAAGCAGTTCAAATG
>JBCAWW010000845.1:0-3043 GCA_038534415.1 Bacteroidota bacterium
TAAACTAAGTCTTCTTCGAAATGAATAAGCTACTAATATTGCTATTGCCGATTTTGGCTTGCTTTTACGGCTGTGCTGACTACGAAAAGCCAGCAAGGCCAGATCGAACCTTAGTAGAAAAAGTCTTGATTGAGCGTTCCCAGAATGGTGAAAACCTAAAGGCTATATCCTCAAATGAGTTTAGGCTCTTTGCGATGGATGAAAATGGTGCTTGGGGCAAGGAAATTCAACTAGGCGAGGGAGGAAGTATTCCTTTTCCTGCGGAGGAACGCCCCACTTTTTGGGCAGTGCAAGGGCAAGATAGCTTTAGAGTACGCGAAAGACACATTCCAGTAGAGGGTTCCCCCAACATAAGAGAAGTTGGGGGGCTTTTTACCCAAGATGGCTACCAGGTCAAATGGGGAAAAGTCTTTCGCTCTGGGGCAACCTATGAGATTCCTGAAAGTGAATTTCCGTTCCTAAAAACCCTCTCTCTTAAAACCATCTGTGATTTTCGTACTCCAGCTGAAAGAGAAGATGAACCTGACAATTGGCCCGATATCGACCAAATCAAGCTTGTATTTAATACAGTTGGAGACACAAACTTGATGCAAAACGACTGGTTGGCAGAGTTGCAAAAGGAGGATTTCAATCCTGAACAAATTCTCATTGATGGCAATCGTTCCTTTGTAGAGGAAGGGACACCCGCTTATACGAAGTTTTTCGAGCTGCTATTAGAAGAAGCTAATTATCCATTGCTATATCACTGCTCTGCGGGTAAAGACAGAGCGGGTTTTGCAACTGTCAGTCTGTTGATGGCGCTTGGCGTGGATAGTACGCAGGCGGTGCAAGACTACTTGATGTCTAACTATTATCGCTATGGCTCAGATGAAGACCGTCTCGAAAAGGCGGCCACCTTTTTAGGGGCTGAACCCGAAAAGCTAAGGCCTTTGATGAGTGTAAAACCTACCTATATCGCAGCAGCTTTCGAAGCGATCAGGGAGAATCATGGCTCTTTTGAGGCTTATTTGTGTGAGAGTTTGGGAGTCTGCTCCGCAGAACGCGAAAAATTGAAAAGCATGCTTTTGTACGATTATCAGCCTGATACACTCGTGCAAAAGACCGATTTGATATCTGAACATAATTAAAGCCATGAAAAATTATTTTCTAAGTTTATTGGCCTTTGGCTTGCTAATGGCTTGTGGCACTACTGAAAAGCAAGTGCCCATAGAGGAAATCCCAGCAGAGGAAGCAATGAGCTATCGAGTAGATTCCACAGGATTTGACATGCCGTTAGAGGTCGTCGCAGCTAGTTCTCCATTGGAGGGGGCATCTAATTTTCGCAAACCCTTTTATGCTGCCATTGCTTCGGGTAAAATTTATCGATCCGATGCTTTACATGAACTGACAGCATCAGATATTGCCTACCTAGATAGTCTCGGCATCAAAACCGTCATTGATTTGCGTGGGGATCATGAATTAGTTGAATCTCCAGATAAGGAGATCCCTTCTGTCGTCCATAAACTCCATTTTCCTATTGGAAGAGATATGGAAGGACGAGAAAATCTTCCCGATTCTACCTATAAAAAAATTCGTAGCCTCTTTATGGAAGGTAAATTTAAGGAGGTAGAAAAGTATATGGGTGATTTGGGACTCAGTCTCGCTGACCAGCGCAAAACTCGATATGAATCCTTTGCCTTAAATCATCGCCAATCCTTTGGGCAGTTTATGAAAGCCTTAGCTGATTCTTCCAACTATCCGATCGTCTATCACTGCCAAGGCGGTAAAGATCGGGCTGGTTTTGCTTCGGCGCTCATGGAAAAAACTTTGGGAGCTAGCGATGAGGAAATCCTACAAGACTACCTTATGACCAATGTTTATGGCTACGAAAAACTCAAAAGTATGAAGGAGCTTTCTCCTAATATGAAAACCATACTTGGCGCTCATGCAGATCAGATAAAAGCTTCTTTTGAAGCTATCGAAACAGCGTACGGCTCTTTTGAAAACTATCTCAAAGAAGGCTTAGCATTAACAGAGGAAGAGATCGCCGCTATTCGAACCAATCTTTTGGCTCAGTCCTAGATACTCAACTATATTAATTTGAATCCAAGGGGAGTTACGAAAGTGACTCCCCTTTTTTGGGCCGCTTCGCCATATGTATAGATATTATCAAGAATGTTTTGAACAAGGGATCAGCAATCATCCTAAAGGGCCCCAAACTGGCATATATAAAGTCCTCAGAGGCGATGCTTGGAATACCAGGGACAGATATTGTCATCAAAAAAATGACCTTACATCACTAGATTGCCTGATCTGCCCTTCAATAATTTTGGAATGAAGGTAGCGCTCAGCTACAATTAGTTGATGCTGAGCAAAAGACTCAACTAAGCGTTCTGCGAAGCAGCTCTCCAAAGTGGCAATAACTAAAATCTAGTGCTATACCCCCCAGAAATAAACGGCCCTAAGCCAACTCCCAATTCTGCAAAAAAGGCATGCTTCTCACCAAATCGAGCTCCCAAAGCTGTAAAATGTAGCGCAAAAGAAGGCCCATCTGAAACTTCGTCTAGTTCCATGATTCCCCCTAGCATTAGGGCAGAGTATAATTGAAATTTTGGTCGAGCGACGTATCTAAAATCCATTCTACCATAAAGGGAGAGAAAGCTTGTTTGTGTGCTGAGCATTTCGGTGTCGCCATTGGAATAATTGATGGTGTGATCAATCCTAATGGGGTTATAATTTAATTGGGTTCCGATCGAAAAACGCTCGGATAAATAGCGATTATAGGCCACGTAGAAAGTGCCAATTGTTGCTGTATTGCCTTCAATACTCGTCACCGTAACATTGGTGGGAGTACCATTGACGATGATGCTGACCACATCTCCTACCTTCAAGGCGAGACCAGTACCAATTGCCACACCTATACTGGAGCCGATAGAAACTGCTATTTCGGTCCCGGATAAAACACCATACCCTAATTTGAGTTCATTGTCTAGTTCCATGATTCCCCCTAGCATTAGGGCAGAGTATAATTGAAATTTTGGTCGAGCGACGTATCTAAAATCCA
>JBCAWW010000846.1:0-3041 GCA_038534415.1 Bacteroidota bacterium
CGCAAATCTTGGGCGAAGCCCTTGATGATGCTACTGAGAAGTTTCTCGATGAGAAGAAGTCTCCTTCTCGCAAAGTCAACGAGCTAGATAATCGTGGGAGTAGCTACTACCTCGCTATGTATTGGGCTGAAGCTTTGGCGAATCAGGACAAGGATGCAGATTTGAAAAAGAAGTTTATCAGCATCGCGAGTGCACTCAGCAATAATGAAGCAGAAATCGTTGAAGAGTTAAACTCTGTTCAAGGTCAAGCAATGGATATCGGTGGGTATTACAATCCTAAGGATGAGTTGGGGGCCGCTGCTATGCGGCCAAGTGCGACGCTCAATGCGATCATCAATGATATGTAGGGAGATAAACGCTAGCAAATAAATATTAGCCCATCTACCGAGGTAGATGGGCTATTTTCTTTTGGGTTTAGCAGGGGGGGAGCTCTAGCTTAGTTTATGGGCACCTCTTCTAGGGTTCTGATCAATTGATCGATCTGAATCGGTTTGCTGAGATAAGCATCCATACCGATGGCGAGATATTGCTCTTTGTCTCCCTTCAGAGCATTGGCGGTTAAGGCGACAATATAGGGAAGTTTATCTGCTGGGATGATCTCATGAATTTTTTGAGTGGCCTGCATACCATCCATTTGAGGCATTTGAATATCCATGAGGATAAGATCGTAGGTTTGGCGTTGGACGGCTTCTACTGCTTCTAAGCCATTGGCTACGATATCGATTCGATAGCCAATTTTACTCAAGATTCGACCAGCTACTTTTTGATTGACTAGATTATCCTCGGCCAGCAAAATGCGGAGCGGGTATAGAGTGGCAAAGCTTTGATCTAATTTGGTGATGTCCCGTTTGGGTTTAGCGATCGTGTTTTGCAGAGAGAGGATATTTAAGATTGCTCTCGCCAGTGGTTCTGGTTTGATCGGTTTGGATAGTTGGGCTTGGAAGTCAGTGGTCTTGGTCGCTTTTTGGGTACCCAATGAAGTCAATAGGAGCAAGGGGAGTTCTTGGGCGCTTAATTTGGCTCTGATTTTTTCTGCGAGTTCTAAGCCATCCATTTCAGGCATTTGCATATCTAAGATGCCGATATCATACTGTTTGCCTTGTTCAAGCAAGGCGAGGCATTCGGCAGCAGAGGAGCAAATTTCCACTTCCATCTGCAAGTTTTGGCCATACTTTTCGAGTATCCTTTGATTGGTGAGATTATCATCAACGATGATGGCTCGTTTGGTCTGGAGGGGCTTGAAGTTCTTGGGATCGAATTGGCGGTTTTTAGTATCGCGTGCTTCTATTTTGACGGTGAAGAAAAAGGAACTGCCTCGTCCTTCTACGCCTTCACTTTCAACCCACATTTCCCCGCCCATCAATTGGGCCAATTGTTTACTGATCACTAGGCCGAGACCGGTACCACCAAACTTGCGGGTAGTGGAGGCGTCCACTTGACTAAAGGAGCGAAATAGCTTATGGAGGCGGTCGGATGGGATTCCGATGCCCGTATCTTTGACTTCAAATTCGAGGCTGTGAAGCGTTCCCCGAGGGGGGGCTACTCCTTTACGAATCTTCAATACGACTTCCCCCTGATGGGTAAACTTAATGGCATTATTGAGGAGGTTGACCAGTATCTGCCGCAAGCGGGTGATGTCTCCCATTAGATATGGGGGCACCCCTTCTTCGATGATATAGGCCAGCTCTAGATTCTTTTGGGCAGCTTTAAGCGCCAATAAGTCGATTGCTTCTTCAACGCATTGCCTGAGATAAAAATCTTGCTTTTCGAGCTCGAGTTGACCCGATTCGATCTTAGAAAAATCTAATATATCGTTGATAATGGTCAGGAGGGAGTCCCCACTGCCACGGATCGTTTGCACAAATTCTAATTGTTCCGGATTTAGCTCCGTATTGAGTAGGAGGCTAGTCATCCCAATCACTCCATTCATTGGGGTCCGAATCTCATGGCTCATATTGGCGAGAAATTCTCCTTTCGCAATGCTTGCGGACTCTGCCACTTCTTTCGCCTTTTTGAGGATACGTTCCGTTTCTTTGCGCTCGGAAAGGTCGTAAACGGTAGAGAGGATTACTTGGCGACCATCATGAACCATTTTGAACATCGAGAAGTTGGCCCAAAATACCGAGCCATTGGGTCGCATAAACTGCGCTTCCCGCTCACGGACTATGCTATCCCTAGCCAGGATTTTTTTGATATCCTCTCTCGTATGCTCGATATAATAATCTTTGGCCTTTATCGAAAATAGTTCCTCGGGATTACTTTGAAATAACTCGCAATAGGCCTCATTGACATATAAAAACTTCCCATCTTCAAAGCCGGTTATGCAAAAGGGAACGGGCATGCTGTCCAGCATCCTTTCTAGCTCATCTTTATGGGCCCTTAATTTGGCTTCAGCGGCTTTTTGCTCTGTAATATTGTGGACAAAGCCTAAGACACCCCATACCCTCTTGGTTTCGTCTATGAGGGGAACTTTGACCGTATGCAGGATCTCTTCTTTGCCTTTGAGGAGCGCAAATTCCTCATCGATGGTCATCATTTGTTTATGGCCGATCACCCAATTATCATCTGGCCAGTAGCCTCTGATCCCTTTTTCTGGATTTCCCTTTACATACTCTTCTGGATGCCCCAATTCGAGGTCGTTTTTGCCCAGCATATCATCTATGGTCATATCCATTGCCTCCGCATAGGCCTCATTTGTCAATAGATATTTATGATCTGTATCCTTGATAAAAATCCAATCGGGAGTAGCATTGATGACAGTGCGTAGCATACTTCTTTCCTTCTCAAGTGCAGCCTCATCTTGTTTACGATCGGTAATATCAAAATAGGTCAGCATGCGTTCCCCGCCTGGTAGCAGCATTTGTTGGTAGCTAAAAACTTTCCCGTCTTTTCGAACCATCTCCTCCGCTGGAATGGATCCTTCGTTTTTTATTCTGTTGATCCGCTCTTGGATATAGGTTTCAAATTGCTCATCAGCAACCTCATAAATCCCCTTATGTCGATTAAATTCGATGATTTGGGTCATACTAGGATTGCTCGCT
>JBCAWW010000847.1:0-3038 GCA_038534415.1 Bacteroidota bacterium
TTGCGTTCCTCACGGATATCGACGACCAATTGATTGTAGAGAGCGGATACTTTTTTGAGCTCGGGCGATCCTACTTTGCGAAATTGTATCTGAAAATCCTCCGCTTCTAAAGTGTCTATCCCATCCTGAATACGTTCCACGGGTTTGGACCACGCACGGTAGATGCGATAGCCCAAGAAAAGTGAAATCGCCAAGCCAATTTCAATGGGGTAAAGCCAGTAGATTTCGTCCTGAAATAAGTGCCAAGTCAGGGCCAAAAATCCTCCGTGCAAGACCACAAGATAAAGCCAATATTGAAGTTTAAGCGTCATAAGGAATCTCAAATTTGGCAAGACGACGGTAGAGAGCTGAGCGAGTCAGGCCCAACGATTGGGCTGCTAAAGTTACGCGATTGTTGTGGTAGGCCATTGCTTGCAAAATCATCTGACGTTCCATTTCCTCCAGTGTGATTTCTCCTACTTCGGGGAGCGTGATCGTTTCAGCTTCATTTTCGTTGACATCATAGTGTCGCAAAAAATGACTCACTCCCAGCAAATTATCCGTTGAGACCAAAACGGTTCGCTCCACAAGATTGCGTAACTGTCTGATATTGCCCGGAAAGGCTTGACTCTGCAACCAACGCAAGGCTTCTGCACTAATTTGTAAGGCTGGTCGCCGATAGAGTTGTTTGAGATTGTCAATGAAGTGTTTGACCAAAAGAGGGATATCACTTGAGCGTTCCCGGAGGGAGGGCAAACGCAGGACAATCAGATTGAGACGATAAAACAAATCTTCCCTAAAATCTCCGCTTTGGACCATCTGCTTGAGGTCTTTATTGGTCGCGCTAATCACGCGAACGTCTACCTTTTGGGGCTTGCTACTGCCAAGGACTTCAAAAGTTTTTTCCTGTAAAACCCGCAACAACTTTACTTGCGAAGCTAGGTCCAATTCTCCAATCTCATCCAAGAAAATCGTTCCGCGATCAGCGGCCTCAAACCGACCTTGTCGATCAGCCACAGCCCCTGTAAAGGCTCCTTTTTTATGGCCAAACATCTCTGATTCGAAGAGAGTGGATGAGATGCCGCCGAGATTGACCTTGACAAATACTTCTTTTGCGCGTTCGCTGGCTTCGTGTATCGCCTCTGCGAGTAGCTCTTTGCCGGTGCCACTTTCGCCGAGGATCAATATGCTGGCATCGGTGGGACTGACGCGTTCAGCTAGCTGCAAAACCTCCATGAGAGCCGGGTCTTGCCCGATGATTGCACTGCCTACGAAGCGAGGCTGATTTTGCTTTTCTTCCTTCGGAGAACGCAAGAGCTGAAGCTGCGTAGCGACAGTTTGTAGGAGGGCGGCATTGTTCCACGGTTTGGTAAGAAAGTCCTTGGCTCCTGCTTTCATGCCTGCGACAGCGAGTTCGAGTGAGCCCCATCCCGTCATCAATATGACTGGGATGGAGGCATCTTTTTGGGTGATTTTGCCCAAAGTGTCTAATCCTTGATCTCCGGTCGTCTCCACCGAAAAATTCATATCCAATAGGATCAAGTCAGGTCGGAAACGATCGAGACAGAGCATCGCTTCTTCTGGCTCGAAAGCCAACTCCACACGATAGCCTTTTCGCTTGAGCAACAGTTGAAGCGACGCACAAACGGCAGTATCATCTTCGATGATTAGGATTAAGGGACTATTCTTCATGGAGCGCTAAAGCAGGATGGATTTGTGAGGCTTGGGTGCTAGGATATAGGGTGCAAATGGTCACTAAGACAAATATGATTGCAATGGAGGCCAGCATACCATAGATAAAGATATGATTTCCTACTTCGAATATCTTCATGATTGGCAATTGAATGGCAAAAATTAGCCCAATAAACAGCCCGATACTGGTGATGATCAACATCTCCAACAAAAATTGTAAGATGATGTTGCTAGAAGGAGCACCAACGGCACGTCTCAAACCTATCTCTCCACGGCGCTTTTTGATGTTGTACATCAAGACGCCAAAAAGTCCGAGGGCAACATTGAAGACCAAAAAGCCACAGATCGAAAGTAAGGCGAAGATCGGTATCCAAGTTTGTAGGCTCTTGCGTTCGCGTGCAGTCTCCTGATGATGGATCACGAAGTCCCAATCCTTGGCGATGTTGCGGATGGTTTTGTTGACAGTCTCTTCAAAGCCGGGCGAGGTGCCTGGCTTCACTCTGATTGGCATACTCAAACCTAAGAAATCATCCTGAGGGAGATAATTAAAAGAAACCGCTTGCTCTTCTTCAAATTCTCCTTGGTACTTGAAGTGTTCCGCTACCCCCACGATTTTTTTCTCTCCGTTGATTACGACCATTTTCCCGAGCATAGAGGAATCTGGGAAGTAAGTATCCCGCAATAACTTTGAGATGATAATCGGACGATACTTACCAGTAGTATTGGTTTGATTAAACCATTCCCCCTCTATCATCTTGATGCCCATGGCCTTTTGATAATCCTCATCGACATACAACATATAGCTCTCGAGTTTGAAGGTGTTGTCGGCGCCAGAGCTAATCCAATTAGAGCCACTAAAGGGACTGACACCAAAAGCGAAAGAGACATCAGCGATTTCGGGCATGGAGGCTAGACTTTGTTTTAGTGCCGCTTTGGTATCGTGCAAGATGGCAGAATCAGCTTCTTCGGCAAAATTGAAGGAGGCGATCCAGATGTCTTCGGTATCAAACCCCAGCGGGGAACGATATTTTTCAATTTCGTAGAACACGAAACTCAATACGGCAAAGAGGATGAGAAATGCGAAAAGTAATTCTAGGATGAGAAGCGAATTTTGACGCTTCCGATTCCATATCATTTTGAATATTTGGCGGATCATGCTGCGTTTTCTTTAAGGGCGGTGATGATGTGAAGGCGGGACATTCTTAGTGCAGGTAATAAGCCTGATAAGACGCCAAAAAATAAACAGACAATCAGTCCATAAACGAAGACTGAAGGATTGAATCGTAGGACAATATCGATCAATATTCTACTCTCATTGATCAGGTAGATCAATCCAATGGCTAAGAGGCAACCGATAGTGCCGCCAA
>JBCAWW010000848.1:0-3032 GCA_038534415.1 Bacteroidota bacterium
GTACCTTTTGCATACCTAAGTATCGTAAGAATTTCTGAAAAGCGAAATCTTCTTACAATACTTAGGTATGCAAAAGGTACTGCAAGAAATTCACGCGTGGCTTGATCGCGAAAAGGTCAACTATAGAAGCCTTCATCATGAGCCAACCCCTACTTCAGAAGATTCGGCCAGAGTCAGGGGAGAAGCTTTAGAAACGGGTGGCAAGGCCCTTTTACTCAAAATTGACGATCACTTTGCCCTCTTTGTGATGAGCGCAGCGCGGAAGCTTCATTCCAAAGCCATCAAAAAGCATTTTGGTGCCAAGAAGCTACGTTTTGCCAATGCCTCAGAGTTAAAAGCCAGAACAGGGCTTGTGCCGGGCTCTGTACCTCCTTTTGGGCGACCTATTTTTGATTTGGACCTATACGTGGATCAATCCATCCTCGCCAATGAAAAGATCGCCTTCAATGCAGGCTCGCTTACCGATTCGGTGATCATGTCTGTGAACGCTTACCTCAAACTCGCTAGGCCGGAAATATTAGCGTTTACTCAAGCCTCTTAAAGCGTGCATTCCGGACTCGACCATTGGTGATCAGTAAACCCTCGACTTTGCCCTTATCATCTCGCTGTACCAGCATAAACTGAACCGCCCAATTTTCAGACCTCAAGGCATCATCTTTGACTACCGAGATAGCAAACTCCCCATGACGGGCATGATAGCCGTAGAGCTCGCCTTCACGCTCATAAAGCTGGTAATAAGTATCGAGCTCTTCACTATAGTAGTTTCCGGCGTATTGAGCCAAATAAGCGGCATCGATTAGCGGTGGTACAAAGCTTTCATAGCGAGCATTAAAACGTCCTTCTTGGATTTGCATGACTTTGTTTTTGCCTTTGCCCTCAAAAGTGAGCACGATATCCTCCCGCTCTGCCAAATGAAAAGAGTTTTCGGAAAGAGGGACCAAAAAAGTCGTCCGAAAACCAGAAGGTCGCGCAAAAAACAGGGTGTCATTTTGCAAATAGACATGTCTTGCTAACATAAATTCCTCCGTCCAATACCAGCCTTCGAAGCGAGCCATCTGCTTGCTAGTCAGTTTGACGGCATCCATCGCGGGTTCGGGCGCCTCTTCGGCCTCAGTAGCAGATGCTTCAGGAAACAATATCGCAGCAATCTCGCGCGCTTTGCCGCCAACATTAGCCGCAGAAAAATTGGTAAGAATTACCACATTCGTTTTTTCAGTGGGAAAAGTGCTCGCGAAAGAGCGAAAGCCGCCAATGGCGCCGCCGTGAGAGATATTTTTTTTGCCCTGGACTTCATTGATACCAATGCCATAAGCATAATGGGTAGGGCTGCCATCATTGAGAATACCGCCAGTTTCCATCTTTTCAAATAAATCCTCCCAACCTTTGGTGGGAGCAAAATAGTTTTTTTGCCAGTTGAGAAGATCGGCAGTCGTACTATGAATATTGCCTGAACCGACATAGCCCCAGTACTCTACTGCACGAGAAAAAGCGTTCGGCGAAGAGCCATAATAAGAAGTAGCGCCCCCCGAAACCACTCGATTGTACTGGTCTTCGACAAAGGTATTGGGCATGTTGAGGGGAGTAAATATGTGGGTTTGCATCCAGTCGCGAAAGGACTCACCGCTCAATCGTTCGATGACCACCGCCATCAAAATATAGCCGGTGTTGCAGTACAAATAATCATCTCCGGGATTAAAATTGAGCTCTTGCTGGCGCTGCATATAACGCATCAGGTCGTCATTGTCTCTGGCGTCATCCCCACGCCAGCCGGCCATTTCGAGCATCGCGTGTAGGCTCCTCAGGCCGCTGGTATGATGCATGAGGTGCTCAAAGGTGATGGTATGGCCAAAGTCAGGCAGCTCTGGTAAATGCTTGCGAATATCATCTTTGACTGAAAGTTTGCCCTGCTTTTCCATCAACAAAATCCCCATACTCGTAAACTGCTTTGAAACAGAGGCAATATTGAATCGGGTACTCACATTGTTGGGGACCAAGTATTCGAGGCTGGCCAGGCCGAACGCTTGGTTGTAAACGACCTTACCATCGATCTCGATAGCCACAGAGCCACCGGGGAAATTGGGTTGATTCCAATCGACAAAGATTTCATCGATTTGTTCGACTTGAGACGTACTGAGCTGGGCATAGGAAGCAATCGTCCACATGCAAAATATCAAAAGGCTAAGCTGAGTTTTCATAGCCTTAAGATAGAAAAGTCCTTTTAATGCCGAACCACTATTTTCTGGCGATGAATGCTATTTTCGCGATTATAGAGTTCGAGATAGTACATTCCGGCGCTTAGTTTTTGGAGATCTACTTTGTAGAACGCTTTGCCGGGATTGAGAGATCGCTGCTGGACGGGCCGTCCTTGCATATCTAGTAGTCGGATTTGTAGATCGTCTGCCAAGGCCTGCCCAAAATCAAGATTAAGCTCATCATTTGCCGGATTGGGGTAAATGCGAAGCTCTGGGTCCAAGCGTTCGGCGAAGCCGCCCTCACGGAGAGCAGTGGGATCGAGCAAACCTGACCACAAGGGGCTGGTCTCTACTTGAAAAACCCCTTTGCCAATCCGGTCCTGCACAAACACAACTAGCTCAGCATTTTCATATTCAGACAATATACTTGGATCTATAGGAGCATGCTCATCCCAGCTTGGATCAAAATCGTAGGTTTCATTTTCCTGCCAATCAAAGATGGGGATACCAGCGGGGCTGTACAGGAAGGTTCTAAATACTGGTTGTTGGTTTTCAAGTTTTTCGACAATGGCAAAGTAAACATTTATTTCAAAAGGTAGAGCCCGGGTCGAAGTAATGAATACCGATGGCTGGGAGCTAGTATCAATCTCAATAAAAATCTGAGGATTACGTGCCAGGGCTAAGGTTATATCGTTTTCACTAAGGTCGATTGTTGGTCCATAATATTGCCCTCCTTGTAGGACCGAATAACCAGGTTCGGAGACCCCATAATGAAAGGCACGAACATCTGAGCCAACTGAATAATCCTCATAAAATGGCCCTTCTAAGGCATATTTAATT
>JBCAWW010000849.1:0-3024 GCA_038534415.1 Bacteroidota bacterium
GGTAGATATCTCTTACTTTCAGCTCAAGGATGAGTCAGGAGATGGTTTTTTTCTCCCTGCGGGAACGATTATTCCTGCTGGAGGGTATTTTGTCTTAGTGGCAGACTCTGCCTTATTCGCAGCCCAGCATCCCAGTGTAAGTAATTATGCCGGCCAGTTGGGCTTTTCTCTTTCAAACAATGGACAAAGGATAAGACTTTTTAGTCCCACTTATTGTAAGGTAGATGATATGACCTACAATAATCTTCCTCCATGGCCGCTAGCGCCCAATGGGCTTGGTTATACGCTTGCTTTGGCCAATAATGTGCTTAGTAACGATAGCCTTAGCGATTGGTCTGCTTCGCAAAATATTGGCGGTACTCCAGGCCAGCCCAATGTCTTAGCAGCTGATTGCCCGCCAACAGTAGAGAATATTATAATCAACGAGATATTTTATAAGTCATCGGCATTATTTGATCCTGGAGACTGGATTGAACTCCACAATCCAACTAGCGCCAGTATTGATGTCTCTAACTGGGTCTTGATGGACGAAACCAGTGGTTTTAGACTGCCCGCTGGTTTAAGCATAGGGCCTGGCGCTTTTTGGGTCCTCGTAGAGGATTCCGCTTTATTTACGGCTCAATATCCGACAGTAAGTAATTTTGTCGGACCCATGGGGTTTACGCTAAAGGGCACAGGCGAGAGTGTTTTTCTGCTCAACGCAGATTTATGTATTCAAGATGAAGTCGAATATGAGGCGAGTGCACCTTGGCCCTTAGGACCAGCGGGCAATGGCCCTTCATTATCGCTTACAGATCCTAGTTTGGACAATGAGTTGGCTTCTTCTTGGTTGCCCTCTGCCAATACAGGAGGAACTCCTGGGGCTACCAATGCCGTGAGTGATCCCTGTATGCCGCAACCAAGTCCTATCGTAATCAATGAAATCCATTATAATTCGGATGCGATCTTTGATCCCGGTAATTGGGTGGAGCTTTATAATCCGTCGGCTTCGAGTATAGATATAGGTGATTGGGAGTTACACACAGATAGTGCCTTCTACGTCATCCCCACTAATACTACTATTGCTCCCAATGCTTATTTGATACTAGCAGAAAATACTTTCTTATTTTCCTTTCAGTTTGCGGGAGTCAGTCCCTTCCTAGGCCCCATTGGCTTTGGTTTAGACAATTCTGGCGAAAAACTTCTGCTTTACAATAAAACCTATTGTTTGGTAGACTCCGTTAAGTTTGACGACAAGGAGCCTTGGCCCCTATTAGGGGATGGTAAAGGGCCTAGTATTTCTCTTCGCAATTCTACATTGGATAATTCACTAGGAGAAAATTGGGTGGCCTCTCCCGGCAATGGTACTCCCGGTAAAACAAATCTTCCTGATCCTTGCTTCCCTGCTAGAATTGATGCTGGGATTAGCCTATGGTTAAAGGCAGATGCTGGTACTAGCACTAATATAGATGGAATGGGGCTAAGTACCTGGTCTGATCAAAGTGGTGCGGATGGAGAGTTTACCCAAAGTAATAGCAGTCAGCAACCCCTCTTTTCCGCAAATCCAAGTGGTTTTAATGGCAATCCCGCTATTTACTTTGATGATGCCGATGATGGAATGCTGGGAAGTTTAGAGATCAATAATCCCTATACGCTTTTTGTTGTGTACAATTTAGAATCCTTCCCACAAGGCAACGCAAGGGCAATAGAAGGTGATAGTGATTGGTACCTCGGACCCAACCAGCAGCAGCATGAGTTGGTCGCAGGCTCATTGGTTGGTAATGGAGACCCTATTGCAGATAATGATAATAGAGCCGTAATCGCCGTTGCTTCTAACAGCGGTTTTTTCTCCCAGTTTTATCTCAATGGAGTAGATAAAACGGCTGGATTTGCCAGTGCTGCACCTGGAGTGATCAACTTAGGGGCTGAGGGAACAAGTAATTATCCATTAGGAGGCTATATCGCCGAGCTCATTGTTTACGATCGTTTACTCAACGTGGGCGAAAGACGTGATGTTGAGACCTATCTTGCTACTAAATATGCCATTCAAATAGACCTACAACAACATCGCTTTTTAGAGGAATCCAGCTATAATTACGATATCATTGGCCTCGGTCGAGATGCCTTACAATGCTTCTTACAAACTAGCAGCAGGAGTAATGAAAAAGATGCCGTCCTGACGATTTCTATCGACCCTGACAGCCTAGGAGAAGAAGACTTTATTTATGTTGGACATGACCTTTGGGGGATGAGTGAAGATACCGACCCCCTCAATCTTCCAGCGGGAATTGTTGCTCGCAATCGACGAATCTGGCAGGTGAGCACCTATGGCGATCCCGGAAGCTTTGATTTGAGGTTTGAACTCCCTACTTACACCCTCGATAATCTTAATGAATTTGTCGTTCTCCGGGACGGGGGAGACAACTTCGATAACAGCCAAATCATCGCCAAAGACTACTATATCGATGGCAATAGCATTGTATTTGAAGATGTGCCCCTAAAAGATGGCGATCACTTCTCTCTCGCTAGACGTGAAGTCGTCAGCTTAGATATTAGTGCATGGCTAGAAGGGCCATTTGACCCAGCGCAGCAGTTGATGGGAGACGCTTTGCGAACGCTCAATCTTATTCCTCGACAGGAACCATTTACCGCTTTAGGGGGCTTTACTGTAGTCGGAGAATGGGATGGTGATAGCTTAAACGATGAGGTGCTTAACCTCAATGGCTCTACCGCCATAGTGGATTGGATTTGGGTCGAACTGCGTGATGAAAACGATAGTACCCAAACATTAGCTGCTAGACCGGCTTTAATAAGAAGAGATGGCAAGATTGTTGATCTAGATGGTGCTAGCTTGCTGAGCTTTCCCGATTTAAGTAGTGGCAACTACTTTATTGTGATTAGGCATCGCAACCATTTGCCGGTGATGACGGAGACAGCGGTGGGGCTAAGCGCTACAAGCCTAATTCTTGATTTTACCAATCCTAATAGTCCTACCTATGGCGATAATGCTCAAAAAGCATTATCTGCGAGTCTCATGGGGATGTG
>JBCAWW010000850.1:0-3022 GCA_038534415.1 Bacteroidota bacterium
GTTCCGCGCAGCGGTGAAAAAGAAAAATCGAATGCAGAAGGAAAAGATCCTTCTGCATTCGATATGCTTTATTGCTTATTGAAAATCTAGAAGACCCTATGGTTTGGGCTCTTCTGACTCTTCGGGATACATCACAAACTGAGCGTAATTGCCTTGTTGGAAATACGTTTTGGCCGCCTCTTGAATGGCTTCGCTATTGAGACCTTCTACTTTTTCCATTTGTTTGAGGATGAGGGTCGGATCTATGTCGTTGCGATAGGCATTGTAAAGTTGGCCCATCCAATAGTTGTTGCGCAGCATGCCGGTCTCGATGTCCTTGCGCTGCGTTTCCTGTACTTTTTGGAGATTTTTCTCAGAGGCACCTTCTTCTTGTAGCGTCTTGATGTCGTTCCACGCAGTGTTGATCAAATCATCCACATTGTCGGGCGAGCAGACAAAAGAAATCGTGATGGCATACTCTGGGTTGGGCTCTTTGCTAGGAGAAGCGTTGGTGCGAACGCCATAAACGCCGCCCTTGTCTTCACGCATAGATTCGCGCAACATGATCCCGAGTACCTGCACGGCTGATTGCATATTGTAGCGGTTTTCGCCCGTCCACTCCATGTCGCCATAAAACTTCATCTCGACCATACTCTTTGGCTCTGTGCCTCTAAAGACTTTGTGATTGATAGGACCTTCAGGATTGGTACGCCCGACGTCTTTCCACTCTTCGGTTTCGGCTAGGGCGGGTAGGCTTCCTAGGTATTTGTTGAGCATCGGCTGAATGCCTTCTACATCAAAATTACCCACAAACAAGAAGGTAAAGTCGGCGGCATTGGCAAAGCGCTCTTGGTAAATCTCGAAGGCACGATCATGACTAATCTGCGCCCATTGCTCAGGGGAAGGAAGATACATCGATCTAGGATGCCCATTGCCCATGATTTTGACGACCTCAGAACGGAAGTATTGCTCAGGACTATTCATCAAATTGGTGAAGAATCCTTCGGTTTTGGCGAGAGAGCTCTTGAAAGCCTTTTCGTCTTTGCGAGGCGCCGTGAAGTAAAGGTGCGCCAATTGGAGGAAGGTCTCTAAGTCCTGGGGAGAGGTAGAACCGCTCATGCCTTCATATAGTTCGCCGACAAAGGTACCGAGGCGCAGTTGCTTGTCGGATAGGTATTTGTCGAGTTGAATATTGTCATAGTTGGCGAGGCCAGACTCCATGATGGCTTGGATACCATAAGTCGCTGAAAGGTAATCGCTATCCTCAACCAATGAACTACCGCCCGGGCTGTAGGCACGCATCAAAATCTGATCATTTTGGTAGTCAGTAGGCTTGAGCACTACTTTGACGCCATTGCTGAGGGTGAGTTCAGTAACACCTATCTCTTCTTTGGTTTCGGTTTTGATGACAGAGCCGGGATCGTTGCTTACGCCTGCCAATGGTTCCTCCGCAACATTGTCTTGGTACTGCGTAAGCTCTTTGGCGCTAATCTTGGCTAGGAGGCTGCGAACTTCTGCCTCAGTAGGCATTACATTGTCAGGATTTTCGGTACCGGTTAGAGTGATCACGCGATTGTTTTCGGTGATAAAGCTTTTGAAAGCAGCGTTGACATCTTCTAAGGTGATAGAAGGGAATAATTCCTGAGTGATGGCGAGAGAGTTTTCTACACCCGGTACCGGAGAGCCTTCTAGATAGTTGTTGACGTAGCTCATGACAATCCGACGAGACTCTGTCTTGTCTTTTTCGCGCACTTGCTTTTCGAGTCTTGAGAGGTAGCTTTTCTTTGCCCGCTCAAGCTCACTTTGGGTAAAGCCATAGCGAATCGCTCTTTCGTTTTCGGTAAGGAGCGCTTCTAAGCCATTCATGAAACCGCCTTGCTGTACAACGGCAAAGTTGTTAAAAGCATCTTTGGTGCGCGCCATAGAGCTATAACCAGAGCCCGCAAAGCTAAAGGGAGGCGTTTCTGATTGGAGCAATTCTTCTAAGCGACCGTCGATCAGGGTGCTAGCGAGATTGTAAGTCAATTTTTGACGATAATCGGCTAGGGTTTCGAAGCTTTTAAGCGGGTGCTTGTATAAAACGGAAATTTGATTGTAGGGGGATTCTTTGTCTGCGAGAACGGTGATCAAGGTCTCATCATGATCTGGAATAGGGTAGGAGGTACGCTCTTTAGGAGAATCGGTCGCTTCGATACGGCCAAACATCTCTTTGATCTGAGCCTCAATCGCATCCATGTCTTCAAAATCTCCTACGACAACCAGGGCCATCAGATCAGGGCGATACCAATCTTTGTAAAATTTACGTAACTCGTCGCCAGGGAAAGTCTCAAGGATGTCTTTTTTGCCGATGGGTAAGCGTTCCGCGTAGCGTGACTGATAAAAAGTCTTGGGCAAAGTCTCTTGCATCATACGATTACCTGCACCGAGACGGGTACGCCACTCTTCGATAACAACTCCACGTTCTTTTTCGATTTCTTCGTCTTCAAAAGTTACGTTGTGCGCCCAGTCTTCCATGATTTGGAAGCCTTTGCTAAACTTTTCTGGATCGTCGGTAGGTACGCGTAGCATATAGACAGTTTCGTCGAAACTGGTATACGCATTGAGGTGAGCGCCAAACTTGGTCCCGATAGACTCTAGATAATCGACTAGGGCTGATTTGGGGAAGTTTTTGGTGCCATTGAAGCACATGTGCTCCACGAAGTGAGCGAGTCCTTGTTGGGCTTCGGTTTCGAGTAGTGAACCCGCATTGACGGCTAGTCTAAACTCCGCATAGTTTTCGGGTTTGCCATTTTTGCGGATGTAATAGGTAAATCCATTGTCCAGCACTCCCTTGCGAGTATTTGGATCGAAGGGGATAGCCTTGGCTGCGAGTGGATCTTGGGTCTCGTTGGCGGTAGGGGTAGCAGTTGGAGTAGTCGCAACGGCTACGGCTTCGGTTGTGTTGTTTTTGGATGACTTACATGCTGATTGAAAGGAAAAAACCAGCAATAGAACCCAGGCTAGGGCAAATGTTCTTTTCATACTTGTTAAGTAGAGTTTAAAA
>JBCAWW010000851.1:0-3021 GCA_038534415.1 Bacteroidota bacterium
CCAGTATCTGAGACCGAAAAGCGGAGGTCGAATTTCCCTGTGGTCAAGGCATCGTTCTGCAAAGCAGCAACTCTCTCCACTTTGATAATGATCTCTCCCTTTTCGGTCTCAGATACTGGTATCGGGATTCCCAAAAAGAAAATTGAGTCATTATTTGATGCTTTCACTCAAGTAGATGCGTCCACTACGAGAAAATATGGCGGTACAGGATTAGGACTTGCGATTTCGTCTCGTTTGGTCAAGTTGATGGGCGGGAAATTTGCCGTCAAAAGTGAAGTCGGATTAGGAACCGAATTCTCTTTTTCTTTTAAGACAGCCGCGCCTTTGGACAAATCCTTGCTGGAGAATCCTAGTTTCGATCTAAAACCCCTGATCGATAAGAAGGTATTGGTCATAGATCCACATCATTTGCATGGGCCGATGATTGCCGAGCAATTGCAAAAATGGCAGAGTAGCGCCAATTGGGTGAAAAGTATAGCGGAAGCTGCCGCGTATTTGACTAAAAATGAAGGAACAGAGCTGATTATCAATAACCTTCAATTGCTGAATGCGGGCGATCTCGCAGAGATGAAAAACCTACTGGCAAAGTGCAACGGAATAAAGAAAATGCATTTGGCTCCTCTACAGAGGGTAAAAGAGATGAAGCAAGGGGGATTATTTGATAAGATCGTCGCGAAGCCCCTGAGAAAAAACTCGTTTTACGATGCCTTGCGTAGCATTTTTGAAGATAAGCCTCTGACGGCAAAAGCGATCCAATCGCAACGGCCTCAAAAAGAGTATTTCATTGATGATTCATTGCGTATCCTACTCGCTGAGGACAATATTGTCAATCAAAAATTAGCGCTCAGGATGCTAGAAAAGATTGGCTTTAGGGCAGATCTGGCGGTAAATGGCAAAGACGCCTTTAAGAAAGTGCTCGCTTCAAAGTATGATCTAGTATTCATGGATGTACAAATGCCCGAAATGGATGGCCTTGAAGCGACTCAAATGATTCGAACCCAGACCTCCTTGAGTCATCAACCAATCATCATAGCGGTAACCGCCAATGCCATGCAGGGCGATAAAGAAATGTGCCTAAGTGCGGGTATGGATGATTATCTGACCAAACCCTTCAAGCAAAAAGACCTACTGAGCGTTATCGAAAAGTACCGACTCGCGATTAATGGACATTTGACAGCTTGATCTTTTTTTCCCTTGCTTCGCAGAACGATTCCCTCAGTTGCACCAAGGCACTGCCTTGGTGCAGACAGCCCCTAAATTCCCCCTCATTTCCAAGCAGGAGGAGCTTAACGTTTTTCCAGCTTCGCAGAACGATTCCCTCATTTGCACCAAGGCACTGCCTTGGTGCAGACAGCCCCCAAATCCCCCTCATTTCCAAGCAGGAGGAGCTTAACGTTTTTCCCAGCTTCGCAGAACGATTCCCCCCCCCTCGTGAGAAGCGTTCCGCGTCCCGAAAGCTTTCGCATATGCGTCAAGCTAAGAGTTTCAAAAAAGAGAAAAGCTGTTTAGGTTAGGATTTAATACCACTCAAATCTTATCTAAACAGCTTATTTAATGGACACTCAAGTTACAAAAATGAAATCAAAACTCTTAGCGTTTGACTTGGAAGGGCTAGGTTCTCGTCATCAATTTCACCTTCGTAAAAGTGGGAAGTTCAGTAGCGTAGATTTTGTACTTGGTTTTTTTCTTTCCTTTCTTTCGGGTCAAAACTCTTTACGGACTTGGGCCGAACAGATTAGTTATTGTAGTGGTCGTTTACTCAGTAAACAAGGCTTAGCCTCTCGGCTCAATCCTCGTTTAGTTCATTTTTGCAAAGCCCTTTTATTTGAAACCCTTGAAAAACAAGTGCTTGAGTCAGATAAATGCCTTTATCAAGGGTCCTTATTTGCTGCCTTTAAGTCGGTTAAAATCGAAGATAGTACCTGTTTGAGTCTCCCAGATAATTTAGTTACTCACTTTCCAGGCTCCTATAGTAGAGGACTCAAAGGGCCTGCTGCAACCGCTCGGATTCAATTGCGCTATTCACTCAAGGAAGAACAATATGTGGATCTTGCCATTCAATCATATCGTCAAAATGACCAAAGTTATGCCTATGAACTGGTCCCAAGTTTGAAAAAGGGGGCGCTAATCCTACGTGATCTCGGCTACTTTGTCTTAGGCAGTTTTCGGGCAATTATGGCTCAAGGGGCTCATTTATTGAGTCGTTATCGTTTTGGCGTTTCGCTATTCTCTCTCGATACTGCGGCACCAATTTGCCTGGTCTCCATACTCCGAGGAGTAGAAAAAAGCGGGAAAATGGCTTGGGATCAGCCTGTTCTCGTTGGGAAAAAAGAACAATTACCCCTCAGATTAGTGGCCATTCGTCTCCCGCAACCACAAGTAGAACAAAGAATCCGCAAAGCGAAAAAGAATCGAAATCAGAAAGCTAGCCATAGTGATGCCTACTTCGAACTCTTGAAATGGAACCTCTTCTTGACCAGTGTCTCGACCGAGCTTTGGACAGGAGCACAAGTGGCTCAAGCATATAGATTACGATGGCGCATTGAAATGATCTTCCAAACTTGGAAAAAACACCTTCATCTAGCCAAGCTATTCCTCCAGAAGCAATCGCTCACCTATGAAAGAGTGATGATTCAGATTTATTTACTCCTAAGTTGGATACTCCTGTTTTTACTCCCCTGGTTTCGATTCTTTAGCCAAAATACAGCCCAAGAGGAACTAAAGGCCATTAGTATGGGCAAATTTGCACAATGGGTAAAAAACCGGTTCCAAGACTTATTAGTCGCCCCAAATCTCAAACCATTTGAGCAAACCGTAAGACAATACTCCATGCATGAATCAAGGAAAAAACGAAAACCACAGGCATATTTATTAAAAACCCATTCCTTAGCTTGACGCTAATGCGAAAGCTTTCGGGAGTAAAACCCCAAAAAAGTACCCTAATAAGTCTCCTGCACCCCCGTCATCTCCCCAATCTTACTTGACATTTCTACTTCATTGATTCAATCAGTTGAAACCCAT
>JBCAWW010000852.1:0-3020 GCA_038534415.1 Bacteroidota bacterium
GCTACGGTGTCTAATACTCCTAAGCTTGACATGGTGAGATTTTCACTGCCATACTCAAAGTAGATATTGTTTACGGCGGCAGCGAGAAACTCTTGATCTTCGATATCAATCTCTACGATTTCACTGCTATTAGCCGCTGGAGCGACTTCAGAAACAAATTCTTCTGCGGGTGCAGCTTCCGTTTCATCTGTGATACTAAGATCTTGCAGGCGAGCCTCTTGGCTCATGTCCTCTATTTGAAAATCTTCTACTTTTTCTGCTTGGGCTTCTTCTGGACTGGCTTGCTCATCTACGATTGCAAATGATTGTAAAGGTTGCTTGGCAGTTGTAGGAGCAGGCTGCGCTGGAACGCTTTCCTCTTTCTTGTCGTCTGCTGGGCAACCTAGGTACATAGCCAAGCCTTTTTCGTCTGGACAAAGATCATCGTTGTCTGCGATGCCATCTCCATCTCTATCTGCTACCTCTGCCACTTCTGGCTGTTGTGGCCTTTTGCGTTCAACTGGAGGCTTGCTTGGTTTCTTTTGGGTCGGTAAGGCAAAAACAAATCCTGCTGAGTGGGCAAGATGTTGGAAAGAATTTTTTCCGAGTCTTTGCTTATACATCGTTTCAAACTGCAAACTAAAGGTACTTGAGATACGAACTCTCAGACCTAAGGCAGCGGGAATATATGGTCGTACAATATTATTGGCGGAGTTGAGACCGATACCGGTCGAAAAATATGGGGCTAGTACTGCATCTTCGGAAAAAAGAGTACCGGCGGTTTTGAATGTCAATAAACCATTTACATCTACCAATGAAGTCCCTACCTGCTCCATCTCATTGAGCGGATACATCGTTTCAGGCACAAAGGCAGATTGAATCGAAATATTTAAGGCATTGTTGAGATAAACGTGAGCACCAAATTGTATCCCTGGGTCAAAGCTCTTATAGTTGAGCAGATTACCTGTTTGCAATCCCTGATAGTCTAGGAAGGTTCCTGATACGCCTGCCATCCAAGGATAGCGAGAGGTCTGAGCTTGAGACTGGATACAAATTAAGGTAAAACTAGCAAGGTATAAGAGCAGGTGTCGTAGGGTCATGTAATTTTGTTGCTCGTTGTTGTAAAGGAAAAACAGTATTTGCCATTAAAGTAAGATGGCTTAAGTTATCGAATCATTCAGGCCCGAGAAGTTAATTTTGCCTGACTGGTAATATTTCAATATCGAAAAGCTTATTTATCGGTTTCTTTTGTTTGTAAGAATTTTAGGCTATCGGTCAAAATCTGCCTTTTATTAGCTGATTCTCACCTAATTAAAATTTAGAATATGAAGCGGAAATCAACACGACGATTTTGATCACGACCTTGCAGGCTCGAATTGTCTGCGATAGGGGCGGTTTCACCCTTGCCTTTGGAAAGGATCCGTTGTTGAGAAATTCCGTGCTCGTATACCAAATAGTATTTTACATTATATGCTCTCATCACTGAGAGGACTAAGTTCTTATCATCAGCTCCCATCGCATCTGCATGTCCTTCAAGGACTAGGTTTACCCTTGGGCAAGACTGCATGGCTTCCGCAATCAAGTCAAGGGTAGAATAAGCGTCGTCCTCCAAGCTATAGCTATTGGTCGGGAATAATATCGGATAAAGGTCATCCTCCGTAACCCCAAAGTCTCCACAAGGGCTACTTACCTCTGGACGTCTTGGCTGCATGGGTTCTATGACACTTTCCACCGCCTCTGGCGCAACCACTTCTGCAATTTCTTGCCTAGCGCTAGCGTCTATAGGAGGATAATCTGTAATTGATTCTTCCTTATTATGGCTTGGGCGCTGTTTGGGCTCAACTATATTCATCGGCGAGTTAAGCGGTGTTTTGGCCTGCTCAGGCTCTGTGTTGACTACATAGGAAGTCGATTCCGCCGGCATTTGTTCTGTCATCGCCAAAATATTCAGATTGCCCATTTTGCCCATCGGCTCATTAGGGTCTACTTCAGCGGGGAGAGTTGCAAAACCATTGATCAATTCGTCCTGTGAATCTGGCATCTGTTGTACGAGATCCGCAAAGGGATCCTCTGCTGGATCAACACTTTCCAAAACGGGAGATTCCTCTGTATTAGACACTGTCTCATTTTCTGGACAGCCACTTAGCCTCACCAAGCCCGCCTCATCTGGACATTGATCCTCTGAG
Organism: Bacteroidota bacterium; assembly: GCA_038534415.1. GTDB lineage: Bacteria > Bacteroidota > Bacteroidia > J057 > J057 > JBCAWW01. The sequence goes on from JBCAWW010000852.1 coordinate 2,166, forward strand.
TCGAGTATTCCGTCCTGATCACGATCCATCGGAATGGCCTCCGCAAATAAGGCGTCCGGTTCTTCTAGCTCCATCGGGCTAGGCGTATCGCCATTATTACTAGGGAGATTATATACAAAGGCAATGGCGTGAGCCATTTGTTCTGCTTGCTTATTCAGTGAAAACTTACGTACCGTTTCTACTCGCAAACTCATTCGTTGGCTGAGTCTAAACTTAAGCCCACCACCGAGTGGAACGTAAGCATCTGGCAGTTCGGGCGCATAACTCCCTCCAATCCCAAACAGTAGGTAAGGTGCGAAAAAGGCGTTTTCTCGCATGAAAACCCCATTATTGAACTTAAACATCAACTGATAATTCATATCCACCAAGGGAATTCCAGCACGACTACCATCAGCCATGGGGATTCTCGCTTGAGGCGTAAAAAAGAGTTGTGTTCTAAAATCAAAGCCTCCTCGTAGATATCGCGTTGCTGCGATTCCAAATGTAGGATCGTATAAAGGAGAAATGGGTTGATCGATGATAGGGGTAGACAGGTAGCGATTTGCTCCCCCTCCTAAGCTCAAAGCCCAACGGTCTGATTGGGTTTGTGCTACCCCCATAAAGGGAAGCAGCAGCAAAAGTAAGCTTAGAATTTTGATGGTGTTGGTAGTTTGCATAAAACAGTGTGAGCAAAAATGTGTGGGATCACTACCATTTTTGCAAAATCACTGCCAAAAATGTTTTACGAAACATTTGCTACCTTATATATGTATTATAGGCATGTAATATTTTTATCACAATGGGTACCTTTGTCGCTTATACCAAGGCCAGAGAGATTAATGATCGGAAGGAAAAGAGAGCCAATAATCTTTGGTT
>JBCAWW010000853.1:0-3019 GCA_038534415.1 Bacteroidota bacterium
ACTTAAATCTTGTCGCTCAATCAGGAAGCGAGATCCTTTACTAGCTGGATAACTACGCACGAGTTTGCCTTGTAAGTCGTAGATATACAAGCTGTATGCTTTGCCTTCAGGATTACTGAAGCTGAGTTCTGTTTGGGATTGGAAGGGGTTAGGGACCAGTTTCACTGAACGCTCAAACTCATCTTCCAAATCTGTCGCAAAAATGCTGACGTTTTGTGTGAGGGTATCCGTACCACATTTGTTACCCGTTATCAGCGTCACCTGGTACTCTCCGCTGCTAGCATAATCATGCTGTGGAGTAGCTTGGTTGCTGGTATTGCCATCGCCAAAGTCCCAAATATAAAAATCAGTCCAAGTGGAGGCATTGCTAAAGTCAACCTGTGTTCCGACTCGGTTAAAACCAAAATCCGCTTGCGGTAAGGCTTCTACATAGACTTTGACGCTGTCGAACGCTTCTATCCCAAACGCATCCGTGATCCGCAAAGTATAATGCCCTAAGACAGTAGCAGGCGTACTAAATATCGGACCATTACTTTGTCCTTGCTCTCCGGTACTCCATTCATAAGTGTAAGGAGGCATGCCACCGGCAATCAGATCAGCATAGACTGTTTCACCCTGACATAAGGTATCAGGATTAATCGCCACCTCTGGATAAGTAAAGATGGTGTTACGGACAGTGTTCGTAAAGATTGGCGGATTGAAGTCAAAATAGATCGCCGCTTGGTTGGTAATCTCGGTACCGATATCAAGCGTTCCGCGATGCGGCATAAGATAAGAGACAAAGCCCTGACTACCGATCGGATCACTGGCTGAATCTGGTAGATTGATATTGGCAAAAGTGAAGACCAAAATAGAGTCTTCCTCAACGATCAGGCTATAAGGGTGGCTAGAGGCAATGGTCTGGAAACCGAGGGCATCCAAATCCTGATCTAGCGTATCGCGAATCACCACATAAGTCGCTTGATAAGTACCGGTATTTTGGAAACGTACCGTATACTTCATTTTGTTTTGTGTAGGCAAGATCAAACCGAGTGGTCCCATCCCTGCGGGACTGACCTGTTTATCATTTGGATCATAAGACCCTACATACTGCGCGCTGAGCGTATCGACATTATTGCCGGGCGTAGTATCTCCCATGACAGGATTGACCACCCCTGAAATGGTAAAGGTGCTATCCGTCGATTGGGCGGTATCCACAAGGGTGACTAATTGGAAGACATATTGTGCTCCGGGGGGGACTGGTCCAAATTGCCAATCGACACTAGAGTTGAGGAGATTGACATTATTGGCAGCAGGATTGGTCAAGACGTAAGTCTCTTGCGGATCATACTGCACTTCCAAGTCAGCGGCATTGACCGTTACTGATCCCACATTATTGACGTTGGCGTAGATCACATGATTCATGCCCGGCACTGCGGGTCCACTGGTCAAGGTCAAGACGAGGTCTTGCGCACTTTGCATCGCTACCGCAAAATCAACGCCTGTAATTACTGAGCCAAAAGTAGTAGGATTGATGGTAACCGAATCACTACCCGGACAAGAGGGGCTCATATATGCTCCCAAAATCGCTTGAATATGCAATTGGCCCGGATAAACTTGTAAGGAGTAATTACCATTGAGATCTGTCAATATCGCAGGTCCGGGTGTGAGGTCAATGAGTTGATTGGCAATACCTGGCTCACCGGGATCTTTGATACAATTGCCATTGAGATCGCTAAAGAGCGTTCCAGAGACCCAAATGTAGCAAGAGTCAGGGGGTGTCAGTACACCTACCCATTGGTTGACACATCCCAAGGCATCGGCCACAATCACCGAATATCCACCGGAGGCTAATCCACTAATCGAGTCAGTAGTAGCCCCGGTATTCCATTGGTAGGTATAAGGCGCCGTTCCGCCGGAGGCGCTAAGCGCTAAGGCACCATTGGTACTATCACAAGTTGCTGGATATTGATTGACATTGAGCAGCAGGTCAACGGCCGTAACCAAGAATGTCGCCGTAGCGGTCAGTCCATTGGCATCGGTAACCGTAACCGTATAAGGGCCAGGGGCCAGATTGACTTGGTCTTCAGTAGTGCTACCATTGCTCCATTGATAGGTAAAAGGAGCCGTGCCGCCCCATACTTGGAGATCGATGGCACCATCAAAATTTCCGCAGCTGCCGGGCGTAATATCTCCCGCGAGACAGAGCTCTTCAATCCGCACATAAAATATCTCTCCAATCTGTCCCGGCATAGGACAGTGGTCGTCTTCGGCGAGGAAGAAAAACGAATAAGTTTGGCCAATATCCCCCACACTTGGTGCCCAACTCAAGCTACCTGTAGCAGGATTGCCGGAGGTACTATTAAACACATAACCCGCAAGATTGTCGGCCTGAATATCGAGACTCACATTGTCCCCAGTATCAAGGTCAATAAAGCTAAAGTCCACTTTGAGCGAATCTCCGGGACAAACCACGATCGTATCGCCAGCCGTTCCAGACCAGCTTACTCCAGATACAGAGATCACGGTATCAAGCTGTGGGTTTTGGTTTGGGAAGACGCTACAATCGAGGATAGTTATCTGTACATCTTGGAGGATTTCGCCAATCTTGACGCCATTGCGATATTCTTCTACCAATACACATACGACGGCTACCTCAAGCGGGCCCGCACTGCCAAGCGGGCTAATAGCCAATAGGCCCAATTGCGAATCAAGACTTAGGTTCCATCCGGGACCAAGCGGCTGAATAGAGCTATAATTAGGGTTGTACTGTACAGGCATATTGGGACTTTCATAGCAAGCTGTCAATGAATAGACGAGGGAGTCACCATCAGGATCTTGAGCCGAAACATCCACAAAAGTAGGGAGATCATTGCACAAGAAGGCATGTGGAGGTGAGTTAAAGGATGGCGAACTATTGCAGGTGGCGTTTGCGAGGTCAATGGTAGTAGATACTGATATACTGTGGCTGAGCGGATTGCTAAGACTGGTTATCGCCCCATTGCGGCAGCAGCTTTCCCAATTGATCTCGACATAGTCG
>JBCAWW010000854.1:0-3018 GCA_038534415.1 Bacteroidota bacterium
AAAGGGGCCCTCCCGAACCCGCCGGACAGCCAAAGACGGAACAAGGCCCGGGACAAAAATCAAACTGAGGGTGAGGCGCCAACAATAAATTGATCGCGGTGGCTTTCCAGCTGGTATTTTGGGGATCATTCCATGCAAAGCAGTCATTGACCGCATAGACGCGGATCTCTCGGGTAAAAGTACTCTGAGTTGCCAAACAAGCCTCTGCATCCGTCAAGGTATAAACAAAGGACTGGAGACCAGGTGTATAGAAGGTATCAACCAAAGCGGGATTGTTTTGAAAGTCCCAGAAGATCAGATAGAACTCCCCATTGTCAGGACATTGGTTGTGGGTGATGGGGACATTGACGAGATCACCCTCACAAAAGAAACTCCCCAAGGTATCGATATTGGGCCGATCGGGTAAGACCTGAAAAAGTATCGGTTCTACCACACTCGGGCAGGGCGAACCTTGGGCTGTAACCGTCATTTGAAAGGCCCCATAATTGGCAAAAGTATGATTGATGGAGGGAGCAGTAGTCGTTACAGCTGGCGTACCATCGCCAAAATCCCAAATAAAGGGTCCCATCGTATTGATATTGCCAGTGGGTGAGGCTAAGGTATAGGGCACGCCAACTAGACTATCGCCACAGGCCAAATTGCTAAAGCAAAGGTTGGTTTGACCGCTTAGGAGGACGATATCAGGTTGAAATAAGACGTTGACATTATAGGCGACCATACAGGTGTCGGTCGAATCTGTAACCGTCAGATTGACCACATAAGTCTGCGCAGCGGTATTGGGACCATAGGCATGCGTAACATTGGGCCCTATAGCAAGAGGAGTACCATCGCCAAAATCCCATGTCAAGACTGCCGTAGAGTCAAGGGTATGGGTGGCGTTGAACTGGATGTTGGTGCCGGGGCAAACGGGCTGATTGGGCGTAAAAGTAAAATCACAGGTCTGTGCCCAAAGAGAAGCGTTCGCCAAGGCGAAAAAACAAAAGAGAGCTAAGGTATATTTCAAAGCAAATTGATTGAGTTGATACAAAAGGAGGTAGTGGGAAAGCTCCGAAAGCCGATCTCTCTAAAAGGGATCATAATCCATTAGGCGTTTTTTGCGCCCTGTAGAATATTGGCCGCATTGGCAATAAGGATCAAAGGAAAACTTAGAGCGTACAAACTTGATCGAGAGTTCGGCGGAGCCATAGACATCGCTGTGCATAAAATTCAGATCATAACTCAGGCCGATCCGCATATTGAAGTCTCCCAATGGATGGTCTACTCCTACCAAACCCGTAGCAGAGTAAATATTATCCACCTCGTTGATCTGATCAGGCGTCCCCCAGCTTCCTTGCATAAAGGCACCCAAATGCATGCGCGTAGGTCCGCGAAAGGTCCCGATCACTCCTGCTTGGAAATTGTGATAAACAGGAACCGGATCGCGATTGACCCTAAATGGAGGTACCACTCGAATATTGGCGGGCCAGTTTTGAGCCTCCCATTTCATCATATAGTTTACCTGGTCAAAACCCATTTTTTCAGGTGTTTCCTCCCATAGATAGGAAAGATGAAACACTGGTTTTGAACCGATCAAATCCGTCACCCCAATGACCGAACGATCGGGAATCGCAAAATGCTGGACGGCCGCCCCTATGCGCAGACGATCTCCATTCAAACCTTTGGTCACCCAGACCGCTCCCAAGTCCACATCGACAAAGGAACTCGGTAGCAAGGGGTTACGTCCAGCCCAAAAACCAGAAATAGGATTAGTGATCGAAAAATTGTCAAATTGATCGGAAAACAAAAAATCCTCATTGCGAGTCAGGGAGTACATATTGTAGCTCACCTTAAAACCAATAGAAAACTGATGGGTGGTATTGCCGCCTGTATTGAGCTCCGGCGACCGATAAGCTGAGGCCAGGCCAATATGCTGCCATCTCATATCTCCCACTCCCTCCGTATTTTCCAAATACAAGAGGCCAAAATTCCATACACGACAAGGGGTCTCAGTACTATAACTGGCCCCCTGAGTGCTAAAACGGCTATAATCTCCATTTTGCCAGCCCGTTCGCATCCACTGATTACGGTGAAATACTTGGGCCTGCATCCCTCCTTCATAATTGGTCATGGCCGGATTATAAACCACCCGATAATGATAGTATTGAGAGAGTTGGGGATCTTGTGCCCGAGCCGATTGCCAGCTTCCCAAGCCTAATACAAACAGGAAAAGACTATAATAAGAACAAGTAAAAAGGCGCATAAGCAATACTTTGTAAAGAATAAGGAAGTACCCGTCCGCTTTCACTTTTTCAAAAAAGTGAGCGGACTGTTCAAATGGGAAAGCAAATCTTGTATCTTCCGAAAAGTAGAAAAAAATCCCCTAAGGAAGAAGTATGTCGGAAAGCAATTTGATATTTTTTTCGAGCCTAAGCCAAGAAGTTAAGCGACGCTTGGTCGAAGAGTCTATCCCACGCATCAGACAATGTCTCCATACTTTGAGTGAAGCAGAAATTTGGTATCGCCCCAATCAAAACAGCAATAGCGTAGGCAATCTCGTCCTCCACCTTTGTGGCAATGTGAGGCAGTGGTTGGTGGCCGGCCTCAGCCGAACGCCTGACACCCGAAAACGCGACCTAGAGTTCTCGGAACGAGGCCCCCTCCCTACCCAACAATTACTCGATCAACTCGACCTTCTAGAACAAGAGATCCTCCAAACCCTCGCTCAATTAAAACCCGAAGACCTCAGCCGCAAATATCTAGTCCAAGGCTTTGAGGAAAACGGCATCAGTATTCTCGTCCACGTTGTGGAGCATTTTTCCTATCATGTCGGTCAAATCACTTATTTCACCAAGGCGCACAAAGATGTTGATACGGGATATTATGCGGAACTGGATTTGTGAATTCATTTACAAACCCCAGCTTTTCTCTCTTCGAAGAGGACAATGGGAGGAAGACAAATCCCCTCCTATTCGTATTGAAAGACATTTCGGATAGAGTTTTTCCGTAGCTCTACGATAGGAAATAATCCTAATAAAAAGC
>JBCAWW010000855.1:0-3014 GCA_038534415.1 Bacteroidota bacterium
TTTCCCTTTTACCTTCATCAAGTAGTAGGTGCGCATAGGATTAGCGAATCAGGACCGTATCTAAGTTGATTATGATTTGAAAACGATTACTGGGCAAAAACGGAATTGTGGCCTCCTCGAGTTTGTTATCTTTATAGATCCCGCGGAGATTATATTCCATCTCGTAGGTAATTTCCCCACCTTTATTAAAATATTTGATTGGCCCGTTGATCTTACCTTGGTAGTAATTACCGGTCAAGTAAGGCATGCCATTGGTACGAAATACGCCGAAGCCACCATGTCTAATCCCCTCATAGTAAGAAAAGGAAGACAGCTGTGTCCCATCAGGGCGGAAGCTACGCCATTTTCCATATTGGCGATCTTGGATATAAGTCCCTTCTTTAACCAGGGTTCCATCCGCTAATTTCAACTGATATTTTCCGTGGCGATTGCCTTCTTTATATTCGGTCAGTTCCTTGAGTTCACCATCTTCATAGTAAGTCTCTAGGGCCCCATCTCTCAGCCCGACTAAATAGTGAATCACCTTCACCAAATTGCCTTTTTTGTCATATTCCACGGCACGCCCATGCTTTTCATTATCTTTCATCGGTACTGCACGCAGAACGTCTCCCGTCCTAGAATAATAAAAGCGCATCGTGTCTTGCACCTTCCCCTCTACGTACTCCTTAGTATTCCAGAGCGTACCACTCTTATGAAAAATACTCATGGTACCATTACGGATACCATCAGGGCAGGGCACAGTGGAGCGCACTTCCCCAGAGTCATAATAGGTAGTGCAAATACGGTCTTTATCGCTACAAGACAGTAGCAAGAGGGAAAGACAGCAAATCAAACTTTGCTTGATGGGAAGACTCGCTTTATTTTTCATTAGATCGAACGAAATCTGGCGTCGTCGTCTGCTCCTGGCTTAGCATTGCCGCCCGTTTTACCAGCCTTAAAGTCATCGTAATTGTTAGGAATCACAATTGACAAGAGGAGGTATACAAAGACGGGCATTGCCACAAGAAAGGGCATGAAAAAGCTAGCAATAAAGGCAAAACGTACCAAAGCAGGTGAGATACCGGCATATTCGGCGATACCACCGGCTACCCCAGAAAAGACCCGATTTGTACGTGAGCGGCGCAAAGCTTTACGCCCCCCAGCCGCAGTAGTATTTCGGCGATAGGTACGCGCTTGTTCTTGGCGATAAGAACCTCTTTGACGAGCTCTTTCGTATGGATTTTCAGTCTGACGACTTCTACTCTCCTGAGTGCGTTCTTGCGTCGGTCTGCTACGAGTATTATTGGTGGATGAAGTGCTTTTAGCAGAACCCGTAACTGGACGGGTCTTACGATAAACATTTAGCGCGGGGAAGTTTAGCTCCTTCTGGCGGAATGCAAGAGATAAGGTCTTAAAAAAACCGTAACCCAAGGAACCAAAACCAATGATCGTCAGGGCCACTTGCATAAACTGCCCCAAATCACCTAAGGCGACCCCCATGCCTGACAATAAACCTAAAGAAAGCAGACCACCACCAGCGATCAATGCCATGGCTCCGGCAGAACCAAGTTTCGCATTCTGATCTTTTTCTTCTTCTTCTTCTAATTCACGGATCTTTTCGATATCGTCGTACATCAGGGAAGTATCAAACTCCTCTGCTACGCTACGTCTTCTACTATATCGTTCTCTGGCCATTATATTTGTTAAGTATGAAGTAGAAAGGATGGAGCAGTTACTTTTGGCTGCTTGCCTAAACTTTTTGCATACTACTTTATGCTTTCTACTACTTAGATGTACGAAGAAATTACGATAAGTTTTCAGTCAATTCAAAGTTCGCTGAAAGCACTTAGCAAAAAAAGAGGCTAATCGGCTAAATCTAAGTACACATGCTCCAAATTTAGGGGATCACAATGCTCCCAAGCCAAGCTGATTAAATCCTCTGGAGCCACTCCGGGAAAGGAAGCCAGTCCCAAAACGCGTTCTTGTACCAAGCCATCTGGCTGGATTTTTGATTTTAGTTCCCGAATTTCATCAAATGCTTTTGGATGCTTATGCCGCATCACCCTGAGTGCTTTTTTTTCTAGGCTTTTGAGATAGCGCGCGGTTTTTACTTTGAGCGCTTCTCCCGAGCGAGCGAGGGTGCTGGAAAGTTCTTCTTCGATCAAGCCTTTGAGGGCATCTATTTGATTCAGTATTTCTGCAGACTGAGCGAGGAAAGCAGTTTCTTCCCAGACCTGTGGCATATACTTACGGTATACTTCATGCAGCGGAGCTTTGAAATCTGTCTGATCTAGTTTTTTATCTTCCCAGGCTTTTTTCACGCTTCGCGGAACGATTGTCGCAGACATCCGGGGAAGTAGGAGTGGAAAGTTTACCCCAAAATGCGCAAACACGCCTTTGAGTTGTAGCCAGTAAGACAACTCTCCCCAACCTCCTATATAGCAAAGATTAGGCAAGATCATCTCCTGATACAAAGGACGCAAGCTCACATTTGGACTAAATTGCTCTGGATGATTTTCGATCATACTCTCCAACTCATCAGGCGACCAACTCAAGTCACGATCCATCGCTTCATAGTGCCCGTTGACACCGACGATGCGATTGCGCCCTAATTGATCGAGAAAGAATAGATTGATCTCTCTAGCGTGAATTTGGGCCGGATACCCCGCTTCTGTCAGAGCGGCAGAAGTAGCATTGACTTCAGAGAAAGCAGCATGCTCTTTGACTTCTTCCCGCAATACCGATCGAAAATGTGCTTTTAGCCTCGGATCATCGGCATCGAGCATCAATACTCCATACTCTCCAAAGAGCTCATTGATATAATCTCTAAAAGCCTCGCTCATCTTGCGACCGGGACGATACGTTCGGCGCAGCCGCTCTGAAAAATGAGCAGGCAGCAGCGAGTCTATCTCCTCACTCAGTACATGATTACCCACCATGGTCTGAAAATCGCCAGGGTAGCTACGCTTCTCCTGAAAAGAAGCAAAGTAATGGTTGATCTCTTCGTAGTCGTGATCTTCTGGATTCATACCGAA
>JBCAWW010000856.1:0-3011 GCA_038534415.1 Bacteroidota bacterium
CAAAACGAGGGTGATCAGATAGATCGTGAGCACGGTATATTGAAAAATTGTAATTAGCACAGTCTCGCAAAATTACAACAACTTAAAAATACCGTGCTCACGATCTATCTGATCACCCTCGTTTTGGTGGTCCTCTATAGTATTGGGCAATTACATCTGGTGGTTACTTTTTTGCGTAACCGTGGCCAGTTCGAGGCTGAACCTCCCTTAGCGGGTGAGGATGAGACTCCTTTTGTGACCATCCAACTGCCGATCTTTAATGAGCTCTACGTCGTAGAACGCTTATTAGATGCTATCGCTGCCATGGATTATCCCCGTGATCGCTTCGAGATTCAACTCCTCGACGACTCCAACGATGAGACCGTAGCCGTCTCAGCTAAGAAGATTGCCGAGCTACAAGCCATGGGCATTGATGCCCAGCATGTGCGACGTCCCGTGAGAACGGGTTTCAAAGCCGGTGCTTTGGGCTATGGATTAGAATTTGCCAAAGGCGATTTCGTAGCCATTTTTGATGCAGACTTCCTGCCACGACCTGATTATCTCCGCCGCGCCATGGCCAACTTTACCGATCCTAAGATCGGAGTGGTACAAGCACGTTGGGAGCATATCAACCAGCACTATTCGATGTTTACCGAAGCGCAGGCCTTCCATTTGGATGCGCATTTTACCATCGAGCAGTTTAGCCGAGACGTAGGTGGGTTTTATATCAACTTCAATGGCACCGCCGGTATCTGGCGCAAAGAATGCATCAATGATGCTGGAGGATGGGAAGCAGATACTTTGACCGAAGACTTAGACCTTTCTTACCGGGCCCAAATCAAGGGTTGGAAGTTTAAATATATAGACGAAATCGGTACCCCCGCCGAGCTGCCCGCCGAAATGGGCGCCATCAAATCACAGCAATATCGCTGGATGAAAGGTGGTGCCGAAGTAGCGAGAAAGATGCTTTCAACGCTCTGGAAGTCCAATGCACGCGTAGTTCGCAAATTGCATGGTACGCTTCATTTGCTCAGTAGCTCTGTATTTTTGCTAGTCTTTATGCTTGGGATCACCAGCATTCCGCTTCTCTATCTCAAACATGACGTATATCACGGCAAGGTGGACTTTTTGATCTTACCCGTGAGCATGCTATTGCTGAGCTTTGTGAGCTTAGGACTGATGTATTTGGTGACCTTTAGTCGCCGAGAAGCCACATTTGGAGCGGCCTTAAAACGATTTGTCCTCCACTATATCCCCTTCCTATCGCTATCGATGGGACTATCTCTCCACAACTCTGTGGCTGTGATTCAAGGCTGGTTGGGCAAGCGGACTCCTTTTGTGAGGACCCCAAAATTCAACATCCAAGACAAAAAGGATAAATCCAATATCTCCAAGGTCAAGTACAAAAGTCAAAAAGTAAAGCCAAGTGTATATGCCGAGCTTTTTATGATCCTCTACTTCACCCTAGGAGTTGGCTTGTCGTATCACTATCAAGACTACGCCATGATGCCCTTCTTGCTGATGCAATTGTTTGGTTATGGTGCCGTAGGGTTCTTTAGCTTTCGCCATGCTTTAGCTACTTGATGAGGACTGCTTCGCAGAACGATTCCCTCTCGTAAAAACACAAGTTCAATCCATCAATCGGAGCGGCACGAATGAGCGTTCCGCGAAGCGGTCGACACACAAAAAACAGCCCCCAAAATGGGACTCATCCGCGATTTGCTACCGCTTACTTAAATCATATGTAAAAATTTGCATATCCTAGCAGATAATATGTAGCTTGAGAATTATGGAATTAGGTTTCGCCACCGATCTTCCATACAAACCATGTAACACATTATCACACATATATGCAATTTTCAAATTTTGCGCGTGCTGCAGTCCTATTCTGCATAGGCACTTTCGTGCTCAATTTTTGCTTTGGGCAAAATAAAAAATACCTCAGATATGGTAAGGTAGACCCTACAGAGGTAAGCATGGAAACTTACGAAACTGATCCTGATGCTGGGGCCGTCATCTTGTTTGAGAAGGAGCACATCTACTTTGACTTTGTCAAAGACAAATTTCAATTGGTTTTTGAGGTTCACCGCCGTATAAAAATCCTTAGTAGCTCCGAAATTGACCAAGCTGACATCGAAATTCCTTATTACGCTTATTCTCGGACCGAGGAGATCGTTGGCATCAAAGGCATGACCTACAATCTCGAGGGAGGCAAAATCGTCGAATACAAAATGGAGCGTGATGCCATTTTTACGGACGATATCAACGAATACTTTAGCCTTAAGAAATTTGTCCTGCCCAATGTCAAGGAAGGTTCTGTAATCGAGTACATTTATCGCAAGACGAGTGAGCGCAATTCCTACGTGCCTAATTGGTATTTTCAGCATGCGATTCCAGCTCGGATGAGCCAGTTGATGATTGATATTCCACAGGGATTTAATTTTGAGCGGGTGTATAGAGGCAATCCTCTCGACAATTTGGATGTAACGACTGCTAGTTATACGCCTGATTTTATTGATGTACCAGGTGAGCGTCATATTTATACCGGGAAAGATATACCGGCCATGAAAGCAGAGCCTTATACTTCTACCATCAGCAATTATGTAGGCCGCTTGAAGCTAGAGCTGGTAAGTGTCACCCTTCCCAAATACGGTATTTTTCAAGAGTTCAATTCCAGTTGGAAGGGCATGACGGAAAACATGCTTCAATCAAGCTCCTTTGGCAGTTATCTCAAGAAAAACAGTGAGGTACAGACGCTTTTACAGCAAGTCAATGCTGATCCAGAAGATCCGGCGACTTTCTTGCCCTCTGTCCAATCTCTAGTCAAAGAAGTAGCTCAGTGGAATGGAGATCGAGGCCGTTATCCAGATCAAAAATGCAAAGATTTACTCAGCAGTAAAGAGGGCAATGGTGCCGCGATCAATCTATTGCTGGCTGGCATACTCCGAGAGGCGGGTCTCAAGGCTACTCCGACGCTGATCAGCACACGCGATCACGGAGCAGTCCAATCATTCAAAGCCATGAGTGACCAG
>JBCAWW010000857.1:0-3008 GCA_038534415.1 Bacteroidota bacterium
TATCAGACTATCTCCCCGACAAAGTCGCTGATCGCCACCAAAGCTAAAATCATCTGGGGTCGGCAAAAATTCATAGGCGACAATCCCCTGATCCACCCCACAAAGATTGTTGACTTGCACGATATAAATGCCTGAGGTCGTGGCATTGCGGGTGGGGCTTTGACTGCCGTTGTCCCAGAGATAAGTAGCGCCGGGCCAAGTGGCGTCTAACAAACGACTTTCCCCTTCGCATAGGGTTTCGTCTGGTCCCAAAGAGATATTGGGCGCTTCGATATAATTAAAAAAGATACTGTCTCGACTACTACCGCAGCGATTGTTTAGCGCTAACCAAAACAGGCCTCCGGGCGAATTGACCGTCAAGCTGCTGTCAGTAGAGGCATCAGACCAGAGATAGCTATAGTCCTTGAGGCTCGTCCCGAGAACGCGAGTGTCGCCCTCGCAGAGTAGCTCGTCCTGTCCCAAGCTAAAGCCCGGTGGCGGCGAGAGATAATCAATTTGTAAGGTATCGGCGGCTTCGCCACAAGCATTTTCTAGTTCCACCCAATAAGTCCCGGGAGTATTGACCACAAAAGTTGAGGCTGGTGAACCGTCTTGCCAGAGATAGTTGGTACCCGCCGTCCAGCTCGCATCCAAATTGAGGATCAGCCCATCACAGAGGGTAGAGTCTAAGCCTAAATCGACTTGTGGACTTTGTTCTGTCGCAATCAGGATACTGTCGCGCACATTGCTACATTGGTTCGTAATCTGCACCCAATAGGTGCCTGCATTATTGGCCAACAAATTGGGCGTAGTGCTATTGTCGGACCAGAGGTAATTGGCATTGGGGTAGTTGACGCTCAATAAGAGACTAGCGTTGTCGCAGAGCAAAGTATCGGCCCCCAAGTCCGGTGGACTAAAGATCGGCAGATAATCGACTTGCAAACTATCGCGCACATTTCCGCAAATATTGTCAAGCTCTACCCAATAAAGGCCGGGTCCAGTGATGTCATAGGTCGGGCTAGGCGTGCCATCTTGCCAGAGGTAATTACTGGCATTGGCTACGCTAACGTCTAGTGGAACGGTATCTCCATCACAAACGATCTGATCAGGCCCCAAATTGAGCAGAGGTGTGGCCTCGTTGAAGATCTCCACCGAATCGCGGGCCGTATCACAGCCTGTCTGTAGCTCGACCCAGTACCAGCCTGGATTGGTGGCGCTAAGCGTCGGATTGCTGCTATTGTCTTGCCAGAGATAATTGACGTTGGTTTGGGTGGCGTCTAGGAGGAGGCTTTGTCCGTTGCAGAGGGTGGTGTCGATGCCTAGGCTGAAGTCGGCAATGGTGTCGTTGACGGTAACTTGAAAAGTCTCGTTACGCTGGAAGCCACAATTGTCCGTGATCGTACAAGTATAGTTGGTGGTGACGTTTGGCGAAGCCATAGGAGTAGGACTGCTCGGATCACTGAGACCCGCTACCGGACTCCAATTATAGTTAGTGCCCCCACCTACATTGAGGGGGACAGAATCGCCTTGGCAGATGGTATAATTTGCTCCATAAGAGATGTAAGAGTAGCAAAATTGATGGCTATTGTTTAGGGCCCCAGTACCTGCCGTAAAGCCCCAAAAGACATTGGGATTGCCGTTGAAAATATTGTTGACGATATCACCGACATAAGTCAAGCGTAGGCTACAATCAAAATACACCCGCAGCGTATCTCCTACGGGATTCCAACTAATATGCAGATCGTGCCATTGGCAGTCTTCCACATTGCCATTATTGGGCAAAATCCCTACCGGACCAGCCAAATTGGTGGCGGCACTATGACTCACTACTCCCTGACTGATGAGAGCGGTATGATCGAAGGTCGGATCAGCATTATTACCATTTTGATAGGTGTCAAACTCTACCGCTACGGAAGGACTGATCCCTGAGTAGCCCATGCCCCCGCCGACAGAGCCCACACTCGTACTGACCGATTGAAAACTAAAGGTCATCCCATCCGCACCATTATTGTTACAACCCAGAAAAACCGTGGTATATAGCTCAAAAGATTGATTGAGGTCAATGGTGTTGTTGTACCAAACGGAGCCGGAGGAACTATTTTGGGCTGGCGTGATGATATAGCAATTATTGCCGGTTGAAGACGCACTACCATTGGTTTGAAATTGTGCTGGAAGCAAAAATGGTAAGCACGCGCAAATACAAAAGAGTATCGTATGCCGCATAGTGAGTATCGCTAGGAATGATAGGGCAGGATACGAAAATGCGGTAAAGGAAACAACTCGCTCAGGCGGATTACAAAATTCTCCCCTCAGGATACTAAATTGTAATACTCAAGCAGTAGACATGGCTAAACTTTCCCTAGAAGAGATCAATGAAGCTCTCGCACCTTTTAGCGACGAACTGGCAGCCCGTATGAAGTGGGATGAGCTGATCTTTGATTTTGGCAAGCAGATAGAAAAACTAAAGCAGACCATCGCCAATCTAGATGAACAGATCGCTCGTGAGCGCAAAGATGTCGATCGGCTGGAGCGGGCGGGCATCTACCGCTTTTGGAAAACCCTCAAAGGAGAGCAAGAGGCCGCTTTGGCGGAGGAGTATTTGGAGTGGGAGGCCGCCCTTGGCGAACGCGAAAAACTAGCCGGACAACTATCCGAGATTGAAGCACGTCTCTCCTTTTTGCAGGGACGCAGGGCCCGACTCGGCGATATCGACGAACCCATCGAAGAACTTTTGCGCTTAAGGAGACAAGCGTTCCGCGAAGCGATCAAAGACCCTATCCACAATCTGGAGACCTTGATCTCCCAAAACAAAATCGCCAAAATGGGTCTCGCAAGCATTCAAATCCCCATCCCAGGTTTGATCTACGATCTCAAGCGTCTGCATCGAGCGCTAGAACTCAATTCGCGCTATCTCAAAAAGGACTTGGCCTTTCAAAAATTCGGATCAAATTTTGACTCTATTGAAAAGCGGCTCGATAGCTTGGCC
Organism: Bacteroidota bacterium; assembly: GCA_038534415.1. GTDB lineage: Bacteria > Bacteroidota > Bacteroidia > J057 > J057 > JBCAWW01. The sequence goes on from JBCAWW010000857.1 coordinate 2,966, forward strand.
CGTAGTATCAATCCAAGCGAGCAGTGCTGATGTTTCTACCGCC
>JBCAWW010000858.1:0-3005 GCA_038534415.1 Bacteroidota bacterium
CCACCGATGTAAATCAATCAGTAGGAGGACATTACAAAAGGATCCATCTCAATGATCCAGGCATGAATGTTACGATTATCGGCAATTTTGATATCGTCGATCAGTCTGATAATGCCAATTTCCAGCATAGCGGTATTTGGTATGACTATTTTAGTGGGGATAGCATTGACGTGAGTGATCCTAGCGCAAGCATAAACTTGGCTCCAGGGGAATTTCATATTTATTCTGATGTCAAATTGACGCAGCCTGATGTTGCGCTTTCCAATGAGGACTTGCTAACTCATCCCTTAAAGCTGACTGCTTATCCCAATCCCTTTGCCGAGGACTTGCTGATTGAGTTTAGTTTACCCAAGTCTGATGTTGTCAAGGTGGAGGTGCTTAATAGTATGGGACAGTTGGTGAGGGTATTAACCTTCGGTGAACGCTTCTCCACCCAAGCCAATCAATTGATCTGGGATGGTACGAACGCAGCCGGCCATCAATTGAGTGAAGGGATTTACTTTATCAAATTACAAACACAATCTGGCATCGTCGATACGCAACGAATCCTCTTACAAAAGTAGACGGATTCTCTGCGAGGCAATACAGATAATAGTTTTAGCGTATTATAGCGGGGTGTAGGTTCTAATTTTAGAGCTTACGCCCCGCGTTATTTTTTAGTAACACATGGCGTTGCCTTACGTACCAAAGCTGTGTAAATTGTGCTTATGAATGATCCGAAACAGGAAGGTATAGATATCGAAGATGCTTTTGATGAAGTATCTGGTATTCAGTCATCTACACCCCCAAATCCTTCCAATCCTGTTGTAAATCCTACGCCACCCACACCTCCCGTTCCTCCTGTTGAGGAGCCTGCTGTGCCGCCAAAGAGTAAGAAAAGAGGCTTGTTTAGCGATAAGTATAAAATACCAAGACGAATATTCTTGACCTTGGTAATAATTCCGACTCTTTTTGTACTCTGCTTTCTGTTTTACGTTTCCTTTGATTTGCCACCTATGGCCATCATCGAAAATCCTAAATCAGATCAATCTACGCAGCTGATTTCTTCTGATGGTGAAGTCCTGCAGAAATACTACTCTCGGGAAAATCGAGTAAACGTTTCCCTTGATGAAATCTCTCCCTACGTGATCGATGCCTTGATCGCAACGGAAGACGTTCGCTTTCGCAATCACTCCGGAATCGACCCCATGTCTTTCTTCACCATCCTCTATGAACTTGTCAAATCTGGTGATGTGCGTGGTGGGAGTACCATCACGATGCAGCTAGCGCGAAACCTTTACCAAGAAGTCGGTAATCAAAGTCTGTATGTGCGTAAGCCTAAAGAATACTTGGTCTCGGCCTATTTGGAGAGGCGTTTTACGAAGGAAGAAATCATCGCCGCTTATCTAAACACCGTTAATATTTACGGCAACTCCTACGGGATAGAAACGACCGCAAACCGTCTCTTCGATAAAAGTGCCAAAGAACTCAATCTAGAAGAGGCAGCTCTTATCGTCGGTATGCTCAAAGGACAAGGCGTATATAATCCCTTTAGAAAGCCCGAAAATGCCTTTAAACGTCGTAATACGGTCTTGAATTTGATGAAGACCAATGGCTACCTCGACTTAGAACAAACTGCTATCGACAGCGTCAAGGCGATTCCTTTGGAAGCTTCACTTGTCGAGCAGGAGGAACTTCATATTCGTGGCCTTGCCCCTTATTTTAGAGAGCATGTGCGCCAGTTTATGAATGAGTGGTGTAAGGATAACGGATATGATCTTTATCGGGATGGACTACGAGTTTATACTACTTTGGACTCGCGTATGCAGGCTTATGCCGAAGAAGCCGTCCAAGATCACCTCAAAGATCTGCAAGCAACTTTTGACAAGGTCGAAAAGCGAGGTGAGCGTTCGTACAAACGTAATCCCGGCGTTATCGAAGATTTGAAAAAACAATCCCAGCGCTATATCAATGCCAAAAAAGCGGGTAAATCTGATAGCGAAATAGACGAAGAATTTCGTAAAAAGCGGAAAATGAAGGTCTTTACCTGGGGCGGGGATCAAGAAACCGAAATGAGCCCCTTAGATTCGATTAAATATTATGCCCGCTTTTTGGAGGTCGGGATGGTTTCAATCGACCCGCTCAGTGGACACGTCAAAGCTTGGGTGGGGGGTAATGATTTCAAATACTTCCAATATGATCACGTTGCCCAGGGCAAGCGTCAGGTGGGGTCTACTTTCAAGCCCTTCCTTTATGGAGCGGTTTTGGACGCGGGCTATCCTGTTTGTTATCAGGTCCTTAATCAGCCTGTTACAGTCCCTATGCCGGATGGTAGTGTGTGGAGCCCTAATAACTCTGACTTCTCCAAAGGCGGTTTTGTATCGATCAAGAAGGCACTTGCCAACTCTATGAACTCGGTTTCTGCTCGTTTGATCACCAATGAGGTTAATCCTACGCTGGTGGCCGAATTTGCCTATAAAGCAGGTATTGATACGAAACTAGACGAAGTGTACTCCCTTGCGCTTGGTACGACTGATCTCTCTGTTTATGAGATGACCAAAGCCTATTCTGCCTTTGCCAATATGGGGACTAAGGTTGATCCGATTTTTGTGACTCGGATCGAAGATCGCAGCGGTACCGTTCTCGCAGAGTTCCAGCCTGATATGCGCGAGGTAATCAATGCAAATGTAGCCTACAAGGTTGTGAACCTAATGCAAGGGGTGGTTGACCAAGGTACAGCAGTGCGCCTACGTTATAAGTACAAATTCAAGAATCAAATTGCGGCTAAAACCGGTACTACTCAAAATCAATCTGATGGTTGGTTTATGGGCTTGACTCCAGACCTCGTTACCGGTGTATGGGTCGGCCACCAAGATCGCCGAGTTCATTTTAGCTCTATCAAATATGGCCAAGGCGCCAATATGTCTCTCCCGATTTGGGCTGAGTATATGCAAAAAGTCTACAAAGACCGCGAAATCAACTTACCGCAGGATCCCTTTCCTGTCCCCAAAGATTTGAAAGAAGAT
>JBCAWW010000859.1:0-3000 GCA_038534415.1 Bacteroidota bacterium
TGTGTATGACAAAGCCCGTCCTCCAAAGACGGGCTTTGCTTCTTTTATTTCGGAACTTAGTTATGGTGAGATTATGCCAAAAAAGGAAAATGAAACTGCAGTAGGTAAAGCTCGCAATCGCCGTGCTGAACTGATTTTAACCAACTAGAACAGAAACGATATAAAAGAAGCAAAGCCCGTCTTTGGAGGACGGGCTTTGTCATACACACACACTAACGAAAACTACAACTACTACTACTATTACTATTACTATTACTATCGCTTATAAAAAATTTCCTATTACTTGGTAAGCAATTTGGCAGTGTTTGTTTGTTGCTTACAATTGAGTATTCGTAAGTCATCCCCAAAAGATTCATCCCGTCAAGCGATATTGAGCAAGCGTGTCGATCTGGTGAATAAGCGTGTCATTTAAGCCTTTTCAAGGAACGGATTTTTCCTTGTATCTTCGTTAAATGCAAAGCCTGACTGATATTCGTAAGGATTTCCCCCTCTTTGAGCGGCACCCAGACCTCGCTTATTTGGATAGTGCCGCTACCAGTCAGAAGCCCAGGCTCGTCATCGAGGCCATTCAACAATACTACCAAAACGATAACGCCAATATCCATCGAGGGATCTATGATCTGTCTATGCATGCGACCCAGGCCTATGAAACTGCTAGGCAGTGCGTCGCGGACTTCATCAATGCGAGCGATAGACGCGAAATTGTGTTTACCAAAGGGAGTACGGACGGTATCAATTTAGTCGCAAATAGTTTCTTAGCTCCCTTGCTTGAGCCCGGCGATATCGTGTTGATTTCTGCTATGGAGCATCATGCAAATCTGGTGCCTTGGCAGCAACTTTGTCTTGCAAGGGGTGCCCATTTAGAGTTGATCCCCGTGAGTGAGAGCGGTGAGATTGTTTGGAGCGACTTCGTCGAACGCTTATCCGAGAAGGTGAAGATGTTGGCCTTTGTCCATGTCTCTAACAGCTTAGGCACTATCAATCCCGCTCAAGAGATGATTGCAGAAGCCCAAAGGAGAGGGATTCCGACACTTTTGGATGCGGCCCAAAGCGTTGCGCATTATCCAATTGATGTGCAAGCACTCGCTTGTGATTTTATGGTTTTTTCTGGCCATAAAGTCTTTGGACCGACAGGTATAGGGGTATTGTTCGGCTGTGCCGAACGCCTAGAAAAAATGACTCCCTACCAGAGCGGTGGAGGTATGATCCGAAGAGTACAATACCAAGAAACTAGCTTTGCCCCCATCCCTCAAAGATTTGAAGCTGGAACCCCGCATATTGCTGGAGCGATTGGCCTAGGAGCCGCCCTAAACTACCTCCAATCCCTCGATCGTCTTTCTGTCTTAAAACAATTAGATGATTTAAGGGATTATGCTACTGAGGTTTTGAGCGGGATTAATGGCTTACGCATCATTGGCCAAGCCAAAGCTAAAAGTGGGATTCTCTCCTTTGTGATGGAGCAGGCTCACCCTCATGATATTGCGACTATCCTCAATGAGGCCAAAGTGGCTGTGAGAGCAGGGCATCATTGTACGCAACCCTTGTTAGAAGGCATGGGTTTGCCCGGTACTGCGAGAGCTTCTTTGAGCATTTATAATCATCAAGCGGATATTGATCAATTAAAGGAAGGACTACAAACCGTAAAACAGATTTTTGGATGAATGAGCGGCTAAAAAAACTCTATCAAGAGGTAATCGTTCGGCACAGCCGTGAACCCTACCACTTCTCCAAAGATGCAGTAGGGGAGATGATAGAGGCTTATAATCCGCTTTGTGGGGATCAGTATAAACTTTATGTCGATCGGATAGATGATAAGTTGCAAAGTCTACATTTTCATGGATACGGCTGCTCTATTTCCAAAGCCGCTAGTTCTGTATTGGTCCAAAGTATGGAGGGCTTAGATCTTGCCTCCGCCAAAGAAAAAGTAGCAAGCTTTATGGCAGTCTTAAATCCAGAAATAGAATTAGAAAATCTGCCTATCCCAGAAGAATACCTTGCCTTTGAAGCGGCTAGAAGTTTTCCCGCTCGTCTCAAATGTGCGAGCCTCGCATGGGAAACAATGGCAAAATATCTGGAAAATCTGCCTTAAGTAGCCAAACATTGTAGCCTTGGAGGTACCAAGCAAGTCCATTGCCTATGCATAGATTGTTGATCTGTATCGGAGCTCTTTGTCTTACGGCATGCTCCTACTTAGCCGAAAACCTCAGTCCCAATCCTCAAATCCTCCAAACTGAGGATCCCGATTGGATAGTTTTGAAGCCAGTCAGCAGGGGGTTGCGGCAAACGGGTATCATCTACATACCTGGAGGATTTGTAGATCCTCATGCTTACATCAGTGCGGTGGAGGATCTGGTCGCTATCGAAGGGCATGTGGTATTGATTCCCAAGGTCGCCGCAAACCTTGCGATTTTAAATATCAAAAAAGCTTTAGATGGCCCTGAGATCGCCAATGAAGTCCAAGACTGGTTGGTCGGGGGGCATTCTTTGGGCGGCACCGCTGCTTGCATTTTAGTGGAGCAATCCCCTGAGACATTTGCAGGACTTTTCTTGACGGGTTCATATTCCAGCGTCGATCTCAGTAATTGGGATCGCCCCGTATTGAGTCTGTTAGGAGAATTTGATGGGGTGCTGCAGCAAACAGTCCTTGATGAAAGTATGGTAAACCTTCCTCCCGCCCATTGGCTCGATAATGTCAGCGCTATGCCTACGAGCCCCACTATCGGCCAGACAATATATCACGAAATAGCAGGAGGCAATCATGCTGGATTTGGCGAGTATGGCCCCCAAAGAGGGGATGATGAAGCTAGCATTGGGGTGGATGAACAGCATCAAATCGTCAATGAATTTATCAAGACTTTTTTACGAGCAAATAACTTAGATCAATAGCGCTGAAAGCCCACCTTGCTGCAAGCTACTTTTCAAACTAATGTGTATCTTTTTGCCAATTTATATTCATGCATAATCAGCTAGTGAAAATAATGCTTAACTAAACTAGCAGAT
>JBCAWW010000860.1:0-2999 GCA_038534415.1 Bacteroidota bacterium
CTCAAACAGAACTGATAATGTGAGCATACATTACCCCTTGCTTTTGGGTATTATTATTAGCTATTTCGTTCTAGAAACTTTCCATATCAATAACTAAATACCTCTCTGAAGAAAAGTATACAGATCTCCTGAAGCAAAACCATTATGAGCAAGAACCAGAATCGCCTCGTTAATTCCCAGCGAACAAGTATTACCAACAAATTGCTTAACGGCGCAGGAGGTGCCGTTTTGTTGAGTATGTTGGTTTTTGGCGCATTGAGTGTGCAAAAACAAAACACAGTAGAAGAAGCTAAAAGTAGTGCAAGCAGCAGTGCTGTAGAAAGCGCAAGTGAAAGTGCCAGCGTACAATCTCAACAAGAATCTTTTACCGCCACCGAAACAGAAGAAACGGAAGCAGTAGCTGCCGTAGAAGAAGTGGCTGAGTCAGCCAGTAAGCAAAGTGCCAATACTGCATTATCACGTTCTAGTGCCAATGCTCAAACCAGTGTTACCTCTGTAGCCGGCACTGCGGGAATCGCCTCCACTGCCTCGGCAGTACAATTTATGGGCGTAGAATCTTCATTAAATGCCAACGGCACTGCGGGTTTGGTAAAGTGGTCAACCGCCATGGAACAAAACACACAAGCCTTTGAGATTGAGCGTTCCCTGGATGGGGACAGCTTTGAAAGCTTAGGAAAAGTAAATGCTCAAGGCAAAGGCACCTACAATCAAAAAAGTGATTATAGCTTTGAAGACGAAAGCCTCGGCATGACGCAAATGCCGCGCGTATTTTATAGAGTAAAGCAAATTGGCATGGATGGTAAGTCAGTAACCACTGACATGATCGAACACGATCTCAATCTTGACCTTGGGCTTTACGCCGCTATTTTGAAGGGGGAGGACACCAAAGAAAAAATCAAGATTCGCTATGCAGGAGATCAAGAAGGTACGATGATCCTCCGCATCTTTAAGCCATCTGGTGAAGTATTGATCGAGCAAACGCTCAAGTCTGACTTTACTCCTCAAATGGTGTCAGTAGAAACTGCCGGTTGGGACGAAGGACCTTATTTCCTCCAACTCGCCAACGACAATACCACTGTCATGGAGCAGTTTAGCCTCTAAGTGTTAACAGTAAATTTCATGTATACTGGTCCGCTGAGCTTTGGCTTGGCGGACTTTTTTTATGCCTTCAAATTCGTACTACGTATTTTGGGTCATGCTCCAAATCACTAAGACCCAACTAGCATACGAATCCGAAAAGCTGCGTAAACCCTTTGGTTTTAAAGGCAGTGCAATCACCGAAATTTGGCAGACAGTGGTCGGCTTATCAGGGCCTGCGGGCAGCTTTGGCTTAGGTTTAGGGGTGCAAAGCGTACTATGGTCAGATGCCAATGTGTTTGTAGCCCATAGCGAGAAGGAGGGCAATAAGATCATGTACGCCCTTAGCGAATATGCACTGGGACTGATCGAAGGGCAGAGCTATCGAGATCCGATACACATGCTAGAAGCATTGCTCCCTCTCGTTTGGCAATATGGACGCGATTTGACCGATCAGCCAGAGCTGCGTAAAACATTTGTACTCAACGCTTTGGTACCTATCGACAATGCCGCCTGGATCTTATACGCTCGTCAGCATCAACTCACAAATTTTGACGAAATCATTCCTCAGGCCTACCGCCCAAGTCTTTCTTATCGACACCCTAGGGTGGTGAGTATTCCCGCTCTCAGTTATGGCACCCCCATGGCCTCGATCCAGCAATTGATAGACGAGGGCTACTTCATTTTGAAGATAAAAATTGGTGCTCCAGGCGATCAAAAGAAGATGTTGGTGCAGGACAAAGCCTTCTTAAAAAGGATCCACCAAACCATCGGTTCGAGGCAAAGCGCCCACACTCCAAATGGTAAAATTCCTTATTATTTTGATGCCAATGGCCGTTATGAATCTATAACGCAGATGCATCGCTTTTTAGACTATGCGGAGGCGCTAGGCGCATTGGATCAGATTGCGGTTTTGGAGGAGCCCTTCGGGGAACGCTTCTCTCAATCCGTAGAAACGCTCACCGCTAGAGGACCGATGCTCGCCGCGGATGAAAGTGCCCACACCGACCAAGACGCTCAAAGTCGCATTGATCAAGGCTACAACTGCTTAGCGTTGAAACCCGTGGCCAAAACCATGAGCATGAGTCTCAAAATCGCCAAGCTCGCCCACGAGCAATCTATTCCCTGCTTTTGCGCAGACCTCACCGTCAACCCTCTATTGGTCGAATGGAACAAAAATTTTGCGGCACGACTAGCCCCCTTACCCGGTTTGAATTTGGGTCTGCTTGAAAATAATGGCTGGCAAAACTACCAAGATTGGGAGCGCATGCTCAGTTATCACCCAATGCCTCAAGCGAATTGGGTACAGGAGCAATCTGGAGTTTTTGTCACTGGAGATGATTTTTTTGCCCAAAGTGGGGGGATATTTGTAGACAGTCCGCACTACAAAACATTACTCGAAGTTTGAGGCAACACTTTACTAACAAGGATAATTTATCATTTTAAATACATTTCATTTTTTTAAATAATCCGAGTATGCCTTAAATTGAAGATTGAACAATCCTACTTTCGTGGCTCTCACCCTACTTCCTCTTTCCCCCCTGATTAATCGCCCTTTGGATCTAGGAGAGGTATGCCATATTATCTCCACCCCAAAAACTTCTAGCTCTTATGCATCCATGGAACATTGATGCGGACAGTATCGATCTCAAAGATCAATTGGACACCAATCAATTAGTGATTAACCAAGATATTCAGGACTATTTGTATGGTGCTCATATGGATTCCAAATTTTTTATCGTTGGTCCCAAAGGATACGGAAAAACCCTCTTTCTAAAAGCAAAGAGTTTCCTTTATAGGAATCAAAAAGCATCCTCCATCTTCATCCCACAGCGGGAACTATGTGAAAAGATGACCAATGCTACGATTGATTTTAGTGCTGACGAACTCAATCGAATCTACAGCCGATTACAAGAGTGGGA
>JBCAWW010000861.1:0-2997 GCA_038534415.1 Bacteroidota bacterium
TCAGATCTGGGAAAATCATATATTCATGATACCAAAAAAAAGGACTTACTTGTAAATGAAAAATCAGGTTCAATTAACGACCTATGTAGATCGTCTCACCGGCGGAGGGCTGAGAGACTTATTTGATCTGCTCAACGGCCCCATGCAAGGCATGTTTGGTGGGGTTCATATGCTGCCTTTTTTCTATCCCATAGATGGTGCTGATGCCGGTTTTGATCCTATCGATCATACCATGGTAGATGAGCGATTAGGGGATTGGGATGATGTAGCAAAATTGGCGCAGACCCATGATGTCATGGCAGACATTATCGTCAACCATATGTCTGCGCAATCTCGCCAATTTCAAGATGTGCTTGCCAAAGGCAAGCAGTCGCCTTTTGCCTCGCTTTTTCTAAGGATGAACTCTGTGTTCTCCGAAGGAGTCACTGAAAAAGATCTTCTCACTATCTATCGCCCTAGGCCAGGTTTGCCTTATTCGGTGATTCCGCTTGCAGATGGAGAAAAAGGCCTCTTTTGGACTACTTTTACCAGCAATCAGATTGATATTGATGTCCTGCACCCCCAAGGGGAGGCCTATTTGGAAAGTATTCTAGCGCGTTTTCATCAGGCGGGAGTTACGATTATCCGCTTAGATGCAGCCGGTTATGCCATCAAAAAAGCGGGTACTTCCTGCTTTATGATACCCGAGACTTACGAATTTATCGCCAAGTTTACGGCCAAGGCGCAAGCGCTGGGTATGAAAGTCTTGGTAGAGATTCACTCCTATTTTAGAGAACAGATCGAGATTGCTAAGCGGGTAGATTATGTATATGATTTTGCCCTGCCGCCGCTAGTATTGCATGCTTTGTTTACCCAAACTGCGCAATATCTCAAGAAGTGGCTTGCGATCAGCCCACGCAATGCGATTACGGTGCTGGATACTCACGATGGGATAGGCATTATTGATATCGGCCCCTCCGGGGAACGCCCGGGTCTTGTGCCCGATGCAGATATAGATTTGATTGTTGAGACCATTCACGAGCGCAGTCGAGGACAAAGTCGTAAGGCCACCGGTGCCGCGGCTTCAAATCTTGATCTCTACCAAGTCAATTGTACTTATTATGACGCTTTGGGCAGAGATGATCATCAATATCTGTTAGCGCGATTGATTCAATTTTTTGCGCCTGGGGTGCCGCAGGTATATTATACCGGGGCTTTGGCCGAGCCCAATGATATGAGCCTGTTAAATGAAACCAATGTTGGTCGAGATATAAACCGCCACCATTTCGCGTTCGGCGAAGCCGCTGCTGCCTTAGAACGCACCGTAGTGAAACACCTAGCGAACTTGATGCGTTTCCGTAATCAGCATCCGGCTTTTATGGGCGAATTTATAGTCGCAGATGCGCCTTCGCACCAACTACAAGTCCGCTGGCAAAATGAAGCCGAATTTGCAGATTTAGTGCTTGATTTTGAGCAGCTTAGTTTTGTATTATCTTTTAGTCAATTAGGGGAAACCCATCGTATAGAAAACGATTGGGCACAACTTGGGGAGCGCTTTTTTGCTTCTTCCCAGGGATAATTGGGGATTGGAGGATAGAGGCACAATTTTGTGCCTCTATTATTTTTTGATAAACGCTAATCTTCTGCTTTGTACGCTTTTAGAATGGGGAATATATGGAGGATGGCAATCCCAAAAACGTGATCTAGCGTTCGGGAAGTATTACTCATCACGATTATTACTGCTTCTTTCTCTGGCATGATTAGTAAGACAGATGAACAACCCGTCTGACCGCCGGTATGCCCATAAACTGGCCCCAATTCAGGATTTTCTCCATACAAAAACCACCCCATCCCATAAGGATTGCCCTCATGTGGCAGTCCTGGATTTTCCATCATAAGGGCAAAGGTGCTTTCGCTGATGAGTCGATCTGTCAATACTGCCTGACCAAATTTGAGGAGGTCTTCTGCGGTAGAATAAAGTCCACCACCCGGTACCCGATTGCTTAAGTTATTAGGATCTGCAAGGCGAATCCTGCCTCGTTTTTTCTTATGATATAGCTTCGATTTATTCTCGTAGGCTGTACCCCAATGTTCTACACCAGTATTTTTCATATCTGCTTTATCCCAGATATTTGCCTGCATATATTCCTCATAAGTCTGGCCCGAAACGACTTCTATTATCATCCCCAAAACCACATAGCCATAAGTCGTATAGTGCTCGGCATTTCCCGGCTCATCTACCAAATCACGATCTTGAAAAATGGCAGCGGCATCACTTAGGCTGGAAAATTCTTTTTTGCTTTCTGTTTCTTTGGCAGATTTATAGGCTCCAATACCAGAGGAATGTTGCAATAAGTGGCGAACGCTAATCCGATTCGCATCTCGCTGGGGATAGTTGGGCAAATAGCTAGCGATCGGCTCATCTAGCTCAATGAGTCCTTGTTCATATAATTGTAAAACGGCCACTGCAGTCATCGATTTTGCAATGGAGGCGATCCTATTAAGGCTTTGTGTTTCGAATGGAATTTGCGCTTCTAGATCTTGCTGACCCGCAGCGACAATTACTTGCTGATCCCCTATCGCATAAGCTGCGACCACTCCCGCAAATTGGCCATCTACAAAATCTTGATCTAGGATTTGTTGCAATTGCTCAGCCTGACTTTTCTCTTGGCTAAATAGTTGACCGATAAAACAAAATGAAAGAGAGAGAAGGATAAAATAAGCTTTCATGATATGATGTTTTGAACATGAGGATAGCTTACAATAAGTAAGCTGACCTGCTCAAAAACAACGTTTTTAGTCAATTAGGGGCCAAACTAAGCTACTTAGGGACGAATGGAGACATGCTCAATAGAGCGGGTTTATATTTTCGAGAAACAGGAACACTTAATTGAGCCAATTGTATGTTCAGGCCATCCTTCCACTCCACAAAATGCAGCGGGTTTATGATATATGAGCGGTGGACCTGTATCATTTCTGGAACAGCTTGCTTCATTTTTTGCAAACTTGTGCGCAAAA
>JBCAWW010000862.1:0-2987 GCA_038534415.1 Bacteroidota bacterium
AACAAAAGTAAAAACCTCTCCGATGAGGAGAAGGTAAACATGCAGCAGTATATCACCCGCATCTATGGGAGTTTGACTACCTTCAATGTGCTCTTTGCCCATGCCGAAGATGGCTTTGTGGGAGAAGGAAAAAGACGCTAGGGTATAGAAAAACTAGCACTGCTGTCGGCCGCTAATAAACGTTCTGCGAAGCAGAAACCTTAGCATTGGCAGTTTAGAAAGCCTATAAATCACTGGACATTATCTATGGACGCTACTACTATTTTATTGGTCATTGGGGCATACTTTGTATTGCTGTTTATCATTTCTTGGTGGACGGGTCGCAATGCAGACGAGCAGACTTTTTTCTCCGCAAATCGCAATTCACCCTGGTATCTGGTGGCATTTGGGATGATCGGTGCGACCCTTTCGGGGGTGACTTATATTTCGGTGCCGGGCCAAGTAGGACCCGGTAGTTGGGGCTATTTGCAATTTGTGTTTGGCAACTTTGTCGGCTTTCTTTTCATCTCTCGTGTGCTGCTGCCGCTTTACTACCGCCTCAATCTGACCTCTATCTATGGATATTTGGATCAGCGTTTTGGCAACAGTAGCTATCAGACCGGTGCGATATTTTTCTTGCTGTCGCGGGTTATTGGAGCCAGCTTCAGACTCTATCTAGTAGCGATTGTTTTGCAGTTGGCCATCTTCGATGAACTCGGCATTCCTTTCTTTGTTACGGTGCTCATCGCCATCGCCCTGATCTATATTTACACCTATCGAGGGGGAATCAAGACAGTGGTCTGGACCGATACTTTGCAGACATTATTTTTGTTGGTGGGGGCCGGGATCGCGGTTTATTTGATCGCCGATCAATTGAATTGGGGTCCAGGCGAACTGATTTCGCAAATCAGTGATAGTACTTATTCGCAAACCTTCTTCTGGGACTTTTTGCCCGCCAATAATTTCTTTAAGCAGTTTTTGAGTGGTATGGCAGTAACCATCGTGATGGTGGGTTTGGATCAAGACATGATGCAAAAAAACCTCACTTGTCGCAATCTGACCGAGGCTCAAACCAATATGTATAGCTTCTCAGGCGTCTTTGTCCTCGCAAATATCTTTTTTCTCAGTTTGGGGGCTTTGCTATATATCTATGGACACGAAATGGAAATCGTACAAGCCACGACCAATGCGGAAGGCAAATTTCAGTTACTCATTCAAAATATCGATACGGGCATCTTTGAGCCGCGAAAGCAAGACGAACTGTTTACCATCCTGAGTTTGGATTATCTGGGCGGAGCAGCGGCGATCTTTTTTGTATTGGGAGTGATTGCTGCGGCCTATTCGAGTGCTGACTCAGCCTTGACCGCTTTGACGACTTCCTTTTGTGTGGATCTGCTCAAGTTTGAAAAGCGGACAGACGAGGCCCTTAAAAAGCGCCAACGCCAATGGGTGCATTTAGGCTTTTCGGCCGTACTCTTTTTTCTGATTCTGATCTTTAGTTGGATAGGCGACGACTCCGTCGTAACGATGCTCTTTAGAGCTGCAGGCTATACCTACGGTCCTCTCTTGGGCTTGTTTTTGGTGGGCATGTATATGCCAAAAGTCCAGCCGACAGATCGCTGGGTGCCGATCGTTTGTGTGGTCGCGCCCCTATTGACATATGCGATCCAAGCGATTAGTCCTAGTCTGACAGGCTATACTTTTGGCTTTGAAATCCTCTTGCTCAATGGCGCGCTGACAGTATTAGGATTGGTGTTGCTGCCTCGCCAAGCCTAAAATCCCTCATATGGGTGATGTTTAATGAATTTGCTAGGCCCGTAATTGCCTAGCAAACAATCATTAATTATTCCCATGAAAAAATTAAGCCTTATCGCGCTCTGCCTGTTTTTGTTTCCGGCCTACCTCTCGGCCCAAAAGGTCATGGTCACTAGCACCGTTGAAAACTTTGAATTGACTCAGTTCAATTGTGGCTGTCCCTCCTATGCTGGAGATGCCGCCTTTGCCATCAGCCTTGCCAAGCTAGATTTGACGGAGGAAGAAGGCGATCGACTGATCGAATTGGTCAGTAACTTTGAATATGAAAACGGCCTGAGCGTCAGTAGCAAAACCAGCATACGAGATTTTGAAACCATCAAAGACAAAATCAAAACGACCGCCACAGGGCCGCTTTCGGGCGCAGGTAAAGACCTCTGTGATTTTGTAAAAACCCTCATGGATTAGGAGAAACTCCCAAGCGCAAAGACAATTATCCGGCCGGATATTGCTGATCCCCCTTATTTTTGCCAAATTGAAGTTCATAAGGCAGCAGCATGACCTTCAAATCTTTTTTTCTTAAGCTTTACAACAATTCCCTTTTTCTCAGCAACCGCTTATTTTTAGTGGTAGGAGTGATTGCGTCCGCTTTTTTGCTTTCCTTCGTCTATGAAGGTTTGTTTGGGATTGTTCAACTTGCCTTTTTCGTTTTTCTTGCGCTCATAGTGGTGGACATTTTGATGCTCTACGCCAATGTAGAAGGCATAGAAGGTCGTCGTGTGTTGCCTGATAAGTTATCAAACGGAGATGCTAACGCGGTTTATATCCCGTGCCGGAACGCTTATACTTTTCCCATTTGGTTACGCATCATTGATGAGGTGCCGGTGCAGTTTCAGGCCCGGGACACCGTTTTTACGATGGGGCTCAAAGCCGGTGAAGAAAAAGAGTTGCGCTATGAACTGCGGCCAACGGAGCGAGGAGAATATCATTTTGGTGGCCTCAATATTTATGCGGCTGGCCCTCTCGGCTTGGTGCGTAAGCGCTATACTTTTGATGCGGATGCGATGGTACCTAGTTATCCCTCCTTTATCCAGATGCGTCAGTACCAGATCATGGCGATCTCCAATCGTTTACAAGAGCTGGGTGTAAAGCAGGTACGTCGCTTAGGACATACCACTGAGTTTGAGCAGATCAAAGAATATGTGCGTGGCGATGATTACCGTACCCTTAATTGGAAGGCGACTGCGCGTAGCGGT
>JBCAWW010000863.1:0-2987 GCA_038534415.1 Bacteroidota bacterium
TGATGCCAATGACAATGGATGTAACGCTTCGCTCACAATCACCGATCCAGGTAGCTGCTCTAATGCAAATGCCTTATCATTTGTGATTGGATCGGGTGATGGTATTACTTGTGGTAGTGTCTTTATTCCAATAACTGTCTTGAACTATACTGACATCCTTGGTGGACAAGGCTCTATCAATTGGAATCCGGCAGTTGCAAGCTTAGTTGCGACCTCTGATTATGGCGTGCCGGATTTGACATCCGGTAGCCTCAGCCAGACCCCTGGAGAGCTAAACTTCTCCTACAATGACAATAGCCAAGCTCAGCTAGGTCATACATTGGCAGACGGTGACACCCTGATTTTGTTAGAGTTTGATATCAGTAATGGAGTCTTAGGAGGCAGTAGCCCAGTAGAGTTTTCAAGCACAGTCCCTGCTCTGTTTTTTGATGTGAGCTTAAGCATTATCAATCCTTTGGCAACAGCTGGAACGATCGATATTCCTAGCGCCACTAATATTTCAGGAAAAGCAACCACTGAGATTGGAACCGTCATCAACGGAGTAACATTCAAAATGTCTGGTGATGACAATCCTCCTACCCAAGTAGGTACACCGGGCTATGACTTTAACTTTACCCGCTGTGGTACAGACGAGATTGGTGCTTTCAAAAACAATGATCTTGACGTTGATCAAGGTGTCAACACCTTAGATATCATCTTTATCCAGCGCCAAATCTTAGGGATCGCACCCCTAAACTCCCCATATAAAAACATCGCTGCCGATGTAAACAATAATGGTTTAGTCGAAGGCTTGGATATTACCTTCATCCGTCAGTTAATCTTACAGATCCGCCAAGCTTTCCCAGAACCGATGGGATCAAATCTCCCTGCCGATGGTACTCGCCTCTGGGCATTTGTACCTAGTGATGCTGTATTCCCAGTACCTTTTACTCCCATCGCATTTGATACTGGCCGTGTTTACAACCCAATCAATCCATTGACAGATCAAGACTTTATTGGGATGAAACTCGGAGATGTAGACAACAGTTGGGACCTCATCGCTAACAAAACTGGAGCAGTCGATGACATCACCTTCGAAATGCCGGATCTAAGCGCGAATCATGGAGATGAAATTATCATTCCAGTTAGTGTTAAGGACTTCAGTGAGCTTACTGGCTATCAGTTTACTATGAGTTGGGATCCAAGTGTGCTTGCGTTCCACGAAGT
This sequence comes from Bacteroidota bacterium, assembly GCA_038534415.1. Classification (GTDB taxonomy): domain Bacteria; phylum Bacteroidota; class Bacteroidia; order J057; family J057; genus JBCAWW01. The sequence goes on from JBCAWW010000863.1 coordinate 1,207, forward strand.
GGTAAATAAAGAGCTACAAACGGTTTTTGGAGAGCAAGAAACCAGCAATGGTCATTTGACTGCCAGTTGGAATGATGCCGCTGCACAGGCGATCAGTCTTGATGATGGCACAGTAGTATTTGAACTGCACTTCAAAGTAATCGGACAAAGCATGGGCTCCACAAGCTTTTCCATTAACTCTCTATTGACCCAGAGCGAGGCTTATAATGACAATTTAGAATTGCTTGATATCCTCAGCTCTCCAGCGACGATTAGCCTCGGAGGTACTACCTCGTTAGATCCAGAGGACAATCAAGGATTTGGGCTGTACCAAAACATGCCCAATCCGTTTGATCGCTACACCAATATTGCTTTTGAATTACCGTCCAACAACGAAGTCAAGATCGAGATTTATAATAGCCTCGGTCAAGTAATTAAGACTTTTGAGGGCCTCTATTCACAAGGCAAACATCAAATTCGCTGGGATGGAACCAACGAAACCGGTATGCAAGTAAGTGCAGGCGTCTACTACGCACGCATGCAATCTGCCGACTTCAATGGCACTATCCAGATGCAACGCAGCGCACAATAAGGTTCTACAAAAAGGCTAGCTAATCTTCTGAGATTAGCTAGCCTATACTTGTCTCATATTTTTTTCACCTACCAAACAACACCAATTATGAGAATTCGAACTTTATTCAGCCTAATGGCTGGTTTATTGATTATTAGTAATCTCAGTGCACAAAATTTAACCTTCAATGTGATCTCCAACAGTGGCCTGCCTGGAACCACTGTTACAGTAGAGGTTAGTGTCGAAAACTTTACTCAAATTGTAAACTATCAAGGCACTCTTAACTGGGATGACAATGTCCTAAGTTACCTCAGCGCTAGTAGTCCCTTCTTAGGGATCACCAATGTTTTTAATCCACCGGCTTCTGCGGGAGGAACTATGCCCGACAATAAGCTGACCTTTTTGTGGACAGATTTCCTTACCACTGGCATCGATGCAGATGATGGGGAGGTTTTACTGACGATTGATTTCCAAATCGATCCCAATGCTACCAATGGTGCGAATGCAAACGTTTTTATCGACGGTTCGGAGACTGCCTTAGGATATGCTTCCATAGCGAGTATTTTTGGGCCTAATCCGTTTCTTACTCCCACCGTCAATGCTGGCAGCGTAAACGTTGGCAGTGGCTTTCCAGTAGAAATGCTGGACTTCCAGGCTACTACCAATGAGGGAATCGCAAAGCTAGAATGGATCACCGCGAGTGAAGCAAACAATGATTACTTTGAGATCCAAAAGAGTGAAAATGGAGTAAATTTTTATCCGATTGGCACGCTGTCTGGAGCAGGCACTACTCAGGAGCATACTTACTACCAGTTCGAGGATCAAATTACGGCCACAAAGCTTTACTATCGCTTGATGCAAGTTGATTTTGATGGCTCCTCCTCCCTGACTGAGCTTGTCGAGCTAAGTAGTCAGCAAATCGAAAACAGTTGGGTAAAGGCTTACCCAAACCCTAGTCGCAATCAAACTCATCTACGCTTAGAAAATTGGGATGAACTTGATCAAGACTTCCGCATTCAATTGTTTAGTCTCGATGGCCGTTTACATCAAACTGCGATAGTCAAGGGCAACGAGCTGATCACTGATTATGCCTTAGATGTTTCCGGGCTAGCCCGTGGTTCTTATTTGCTTAAAGTAAACAATAAGCGAGGACAGAGCACTCAGCAAATATTGCTTCTCGAGTAAATGAGCTTTTTAGAATGACTCTGGATTAGTTTTTTAATCTAATGGC
>JBCAWW010000864.1:0-2980 GCA_038534415.1 Bacteroidota bacterium
CGTTCTGCGCAGCAGTAATCACCCAAGAAATTGCTAAATGCATTTTTCTCAAAAATAAAGAATGTGAATCTCCTGCCTCTCAAGCCGTATTTAGGCATGAGCGGGGATATGAAATTTGTAAAATAAAAAAGGGGCGTATTTGCATACGCCCCAGTGCTGTCTTAGTCTTTGGCCATTCGTACGATTTTCGGCTGAAAGCTACCTACGACTTTGACCAGGTCTTTTTGATTTGCCATCACTTTATGGATGTCTTTGTAAGCGATAGGTGCTTCATCCAAGCCACCGCCAATCAAAGTGATTTGCTTCTCACGTAGCAACTTATTTAAAGCGCTACGCGTGATGCTTTGCTTGGCTCTAGTGCGGGACATCAAGCGTCCTGCCCCATGTGAAGCGGACTGCAAAGCACTCATCTCACCACGACCACGAACGATAAAACCTGGAGCCGTCATAGAGCCTGGGATAATTCCCATTACTCCTTTAGCAGCTGGGGTTGCGCCCTTTCGATGGACATAAACATCAGTGCCGTCGGCGAGCTGGTCTTTCCAAGCGAAGTTGTGGTGGTTTTCGACCGTCAAAATCGGCTTTGCTCCCATCGCCTTACTAAGCTTATAGTGGATGTGATGATGACAAGCGGAGGCATAATCACCGGCGAGATTCATCGCTAGCCAGTATTCCTGCCCTTCTTGTGTGTTCATATCCAACCAAGCCAAATGGCGAGCATGCTTGGGTAGTTTGGTACGTTCCATCGCCAATCGAGTGTAGTGATTAGCGATTTTGGCCCCCAAACCACGTGAGCCAGAGTGTGAGAGAATCCCCACATAAGTGCCTGGCACTAAGCCCCATTGGTTGTTGTCTTCCATCAGGTCCACTAGGCCAAACTCTACAAAGTGATTACCTCCGCCACTCGATCCGATCTGACGCCATGCCTTGTCTTTGAGGTCTTTGACCACAGAGATCGTTTCAAATTCTGGACGCTCTAGGACTGGATCATCCATAGGCTTTTCAGGGCCTTTGCCAGCTCCAAAGACCGTATACTCTACCAACATTTGTTTGAGTTGGTAGCTATAACGATCTAAGTGTTTGGCTGGTAAGTCATAGACTGTCAGGCACATACGACAACCAATGTCCACCCCCACAGCATATGGGATAATCGCGTTTTCGGTAGCGAGTACTCCGCCGATGGGAAGGCCATAGCCTTGGTGGGCATCTGGCATCAAGGCCGCTTGACGAGCCACTGGCAGCGAAGCTGCAATCTCAATTTGCTCAATCGCGCCTCTTTCGATTTCTTGCTTCCCCCAAATACGCATCGGTACTGGTTCTGCCAGTAATTCTGGATAGATAGGGGCGTCCTCCGGACGAACGATTGGCTTGAGCGCATGCGCTACTGGACCTAAAATTTGATGTTTATAATATTGTTCTGGTACGGATAATACCGCTTGGAGGACTTGCATTTTGACTTCGCGGCCTTTGGCCTCGAACTTGTCATGCTTCATCGCTTCGACAGCAAGGTTTGCTGCTTCTCCTAGTGGGTATCCCAGTCTCAGAACGTGCTTTTTCTTAATCTTAGCCATTATGATTTGGTCAATGCATATACGGCCATGTCACAAGGTAGAGTAGGAGAGATATTGGGGAGGATATAATAGCGTCTAAAGACTCCCTCTTTTTCCATTCCTACCTTGAGCATTACCCCTGCCGAGGCATAATGCGTTGCATGGCACATACCATAAATACGATAAACTTCTGGGAAGGTCTGCCAGATTTGCTGGATCAGTCCTTCTAGTGCTTCGCTAGCGAAGCCTTGTCCCCAAGCTGCTTGCTTGAGTGCGTATCCTACCTGAGCGCGGCAACGGGCTTCTATGCCATAGCCTATGCCGCCGATCAGTTTGCCCGTTTCTTTGCTTTGCAGACCAAAAGGCAAATGGCCACTGCCTTGCTTCCAAGCATGGTCTGCATGCCGGAGGAAGGCCAAGGTATCGTCTATCGATTGATGTACAGACCAACTGAGGTATTGAGTGACCTCTGGATCTTGCCCCCAGCCTTCATATACCTGTTCGGCATCTTGGAGCTGAAGCCGTCTGATGATCAATCGTTGGGTTTCAAATTGTGTAAACATCCTTAGTAAAATAAATAAGGTTTCCAATCTTCACGTACAAGTCCAGCAAATTGACGCAAATACATGATCCAACTTGGCCGGAATGGCTTGAAGGCTAACTCCAATCCTGATTCTTCGAGGCTACGATCCCCTTTGTGAGAGTTACAATCGCGACAAGCTGTCAACAGATTGTCCCAAGTCGTACGACCTCCTTTTGAGCTTGGAACCAAGTGATCTAAGGTCAGGTCATACTTGCTTCCGCAGTACACACAAGTGTAGCCGTCGCGTCGAAATATATTTTCTCGACTGAGGGCGACCTTGCGGTATGGAAGAGGCACGTAGCGATAAAGTCTAATGATAGAAGGGAATTGGAAATCCCGTTTCACGGAACGGAACTTACGATCGGCGACATCGTTGATCAATTCTGCCTTTTGCCCAAGTAGCAGGATAAGGGCTTTTTCAGCCTTACAGACACTAATAGCCTGATAATCCTGGTTGAGCACCAGTACTTGTGTCATAAGATTTGGAATTGGAAAAAGAACAAAAAAAAGCGCGCCACGCCCCAAAGGGGTATGGCACGCATTGACGTAAATCGTCTTTCGTTGCTAACAGGCCTGTCCGGGTACGATGGCCATCGCCAAACGGTCGACAGCTTCGCGAGCCTGGTTGAGGCGGCAGTTAGTGTATTTTAGGTACAGCTTGATCGCTGCGATTTTACCTTTGTATGTAAGGGTTGCCATGACTTCTTGTTCAAGTTCGGGCATAAGGGCTTTCTGCGTATTGTCCATTTTGATATTGCTTAGCAGTTTAAGGCCAATAAAAACATCTAATTACCTAGGTAATTCCTTTTGAGAACTTACCTGCGGGATCTGAAGACAAATCCAGAGA
>JBCAWW010000865.1:0-2979 GCA_038534415.1 Bacteroidota bacterium
CCGCCTCATCAGTCTGGTCATATTCTTCTGGACGAAGCTCTGCAGTCGGCTGCAAGCTATTGACATAAGAAAGTGCTGGCACCGGGATATGGCGTTCGGCCCAGCCGAGCCAAGACAAAAGACTCGCCTTATCGATACCGGCCAAAGGAGCCAAACCACCTGATGTATCTCCATCCATAGTCGCATAGCCAACTGCTGCTTCTGAACGATTACTGGTTGTGATCAAAAGGGCTTTATTGATATTGGCTAGCATCCATATACCAGGTGAACGTAAGCGTGCTTGAATGTTTTGCAGGGTTATATCATCTTTTTCCCAGCTCAGGGAACGCCCAATTGCCTGTTCGGCGAGGCCGATATATTGCTGATGAACCGCCTCTACCTCCCAATGATGATAAGTAGCGCCTAATCCCTTGGCTAATTCGCGAGCACTCTCTTCGGTCTCATCTCCACTATTGGCGGTAGCCTGATATACGCAGGTCAGGAGTTGCGCTACGATAGGACGACTCCAATCCAACTGTGCATATGCTAGCACTTCTTGGATGCGTTCCTCGCCGAGGACCCTAGCAGCACGATTGATAGCCTCCGCGCATAAGACAGCACAACAAGAAGAATCAGCTCCCCCTGATAGAGAAATAACAAAGCCACGACTGTATGACTTACGCATATAGTCCCATAGAGCCAAGGTTTCTGCGAGATAAAACTCCTCTTCTTTACTTTCGAGCGGAGGGGTTATGGGCTTATCGGCATATGGTTCTTGCTCCGTCCATTGGTAGGGCACCTCTACGAGGAACGGGGCCTCTTCTGGTCTAAAGTTGAAAGATTTTTTGCGATGGATATGCACACTTTCGACATCCACTACTGTGCTCAAGACATCCACCTCTTGCATATCAAAGCGTTCGTTGCGAGCTAATAATTCTCCTCCCTGTGAAATCAAAACCTCCCCATCAAAAATGATGCGTCCAGCGTCATTGCCGACCAAATTGCTATAAACATAAGTACAATTATAAGAGCGGCTAGCCTCGGTGACTAAGCGTTCCCGGATGAGGGACTTACCAAAAGCAAAATTGGAAGCACTCGGGTTGAGGATAATGTCAACATTGTGGATATAGTGGTCTTGGGCAGGACGGATACCATTCCAGGCATCTTCACAGATTTCTACTCCTATGCGTACGCCGCCGACTTCGATGAGGATATCACCTACGGGGAACGATTCCCCCCACAGCTCAAGCGCTCCAACCTCATTATCGGGCCAAGGTTTGAACCAACGAGGCTCATAATAAATCCCATCTCCCGCCAAATCCTGCTTAGCAACAAACCCCAATAACTGCTCATCGTGGATCAGGGCTACAGTATTGTAGATCACATGGGCATATTTGAGCGGTAAACCTACCGAGATGGTCATGCCAGCTGAAGCCTCAATTACGGCTTTCAGGCCGACTAGTGATTTTTCGAGCACGTATTCATTAAAAAATGCGTCCTCGCAACCATAGCCACTCAGCGCCAATTCGGGCAGGCAAAGGATATCTACCTTTTGTTGCCGAGCCTTGGCGATCGCATCGAGGATATTTTGCTTGTTTTGAGCAAAAGCGAGAGGGGTTTGATTGAGAGAAGCACCGGCGAGTCGGAGGTATTTCATATGAGGTTGAAATCAAATTTGCGTACAAATTACACATTTATTACGATCAAGCCGCAGAAAATGTTACCTTAGAGGAGATGTCGGACAAAAATAACATTCATTTAGCAGTTGATGCGGTTGTCTTTGGTTACCAACCCCAAAAAGGGATTTCGGTTTTGTTGATCGAGCGTAAATATCCGCCATTTGAGGGCAGTTGGGCGATTCCGGGTGGTTTTGTGTTGGAGCGTGAATCATTGGAGGAAGCCGTAACTCGGGAGTTAGCAGAAGAAACCGGTGTCAAGATCACCTATTTGGAGCAACTTTATACTTTTGGAAAACCCGATCGAGATCCTCGCAAGCGCATAGTCGCAGTGGCTTATTTTGCCTTAGTACGTCCAGAGGGTTTTTCTTTAAGCGCCGATACCGATGCTTCGGATGCAAAATGGTTTTCGATAGATGAGCTCCCTCCCCTAGCCTTCGATCACGATCAGATATTGGAGGTGGCGCTTACTCGATTGAGGGGCAAGATTTTGTATGAACCGATTGGCTTTGAATTGTTAGATGAGAAGTTTCCCTTTTCGTCGCTTCATCAGCTTTATGAGACGGTACTCGGTGGCAGCATTGATAGGCGGAATTTCAAAAAGAAGTTTCTCAAACTAGGGCTGGTAGAAGAGCTCAATGAGCAACGTAAGCAAGCCGGTTCAGGTCGACCAGCTCGCTTATATCGCTTCAATGAAGAACGCTATTTTGGTCTCAAACAGACAGGTAATTTGTTTGAGTTGTGGTTGCCGAGTGGGGTAAAATAGCCTGGCAAGGCAGGAAAAGCTAAAGCTTATTCACTTCTCAAAGCCTCAATGGGACTTTTTATCACCGCCCTGGTCGCTTGAGCAGTAATGGTGATCCCTGCGATCAGAATCGCCATAAAAACCGGCAAGGCAAACATCCACCATTTTAGTTCTATTGCATAAGCAAAATTGGTCAGCCAAGCATTTAGCAAATACCAAGATATAGGAATGCCTAGTAATAGGCCTATGCCAACCATAATGAGGAAGTCTTTGGACAATAAACCCACTAAATCTCCCATAGACGCACCTAATACTTTCCTAATGCTTACTTCCTTTACTTTTTGCTCTGCGAGGAAAGCAGATAGGCCCAAGAGTCCCAAACAAGCAATTAAAATAGAAATGATGGCAAAATAATTGGCTAATGTGCCAGTTAAGACCTCACTCTTGTATTGTTGTTGATACTCAGTATCGACAAAATTGTAATGTAGATAATACTCAGGCAGCAGCTTGTTGAAGACCGTTTGTAGGCTACTAATTGCCGCTTTCATTTCCCCTTCTTTTGATCAAAGCAAAAGAAGG
>JBCAWW010000866.1:0-2975 GCA_038534415.1 Bacteroidota bacterium
TCATCAAAAGGATCGTCGAGCGGATTGCTCGCCTTGACAGTCAGGTATTCCCGCATGTTTTTGACATCCTTATCGATTTTACTTCTAATGTATTTGTAGCTAAAGGCAAACTCTTCTTCCATTTTGGCGAGGGCGCCCATTTCTTGCTTAGCCTTAGAAATGGAGTCAATCATTTTACGCTCCTCAGAATCAATTTGCTTTTTGAGTTGCTCGATTTGAGCCTTCTTTTTCTTGACACTGGCTTCAAAAGCAAGCACCTGCTTTTTGCTTTTTTCGACCTTATCGCGTTCCTGCTTTAGGTTTTTGGCCTCGTAGTCCGTTTTGGCTTTTTCGAGCACCTTGCGATAATGATCAGCCGTTTGAATCAGTTTGTGCACATTTGCTCCCATAGAAGAGGCCACCGCATAGGCAGATTTATAGCGAGTTTCTTCGTCCATCTGCATTTTGTCGAGGGCTTCTAGCGACTGCTTAAACTCTAAATAATCGAGGCCTTCTAGATTGGCTTTTTCCAATGCTCCCAACAAAAACTCTACTTGCTTAGCGTTGAGTTTGATTTTGGGTTTTGGCTTAGGCTTAGGGGCGGGAGGTGCTTTAGGGGGAGGAGGCGTGGGTGCTTCATCCTTGATGATAGGATTGGCACTAGAGTTAGCAGGTGGCTTACGTAAGATCGGAGGTTTATTGCTAGCCTTTCGATTGGGAGGCGGCATAGGGGTTGCGGTCTCCTCTTCGACTATAAATAATCCTTTCAGGTTATCGAGAAACTTCTTGGCCATAAATTTTGTGCACTATTGAGTCTTTAGTATTAAGACAAAAGTACACAGTATATAGACTTAAGGAAATACCGCCATTGCGAGTCATTGAGCCGTTTTTGTCTGGACCTGATACTAAATCACTTTTGTCTTAGTACTTAATATCCAAATAAACCGCTAGAAATACCAGAGAGAAGGTTTTAGACTCATCTAGTCTCGAGAGAGAAGCGTTCTGCGCAGCAGTAAAAATAAAACCAAGCCTCCAAAAAGGACAAAAAAATAGTCAATGCAAAAGCATGATTAGTACTTTTGCATTGACTCTAAAAACTTATTAAAAGCCGCTATGCGGGATCTTTTTTCATAATAGCAGAGACGATCAAGGCGAGGATCGCACCACCAGTGAAGGCGCCAAATACTACAGATACAAGCTGCCCGACCGGCGAAAAGAGGAAACCATACATGGATTCGTACATGCTAAGCATAGAATCCGGCAAATTAGGATCCTCAACCGCTTCCAAAGATTGATCAATCAATTTGTCCCAAAGTTCGTTATCGAAGACGGTGGCGTAGAGGATATTCCAAACGGCGCCAATCAATCCTCCGATAAGAGAGATCAAGATACCCAGCCAAGTACCTTTGCCCAGAGACATAAAACCGCCATTGGCGTCTTTGTACTCGCGATAGGCCATAACTAGCAGAACAATGCCAATGACAAAGCTCAAGAGGCCAACGACCAAGCTGACTGCAGTGTTGTCGGTCATGAAAAAGGTAATGGTAGAAGTAACCACCGAGATCGCTCCCGAGATGCCTCCCCATTTGATAGCTGTAGGTCTTACTGAAGTATATTCCATTTGAAGTGTAATTTAGTTTTAGTGATTATGATTATTCTTGATTGGGTACTAGTCGATTGTTGCGGCTATTGAGATCGATCAATTTGACATAGGGGTCGATGGCCACTTCGGTAGGCTTGTCGTCTACGACGAAGGATAAGTTAGTTGTATCCTGATCAAACCAATGCTTTTGTAGATAGAGTGTTTTTTCCTCTCGCTTACGATTGACCCGCTTGGAGGAGAATATCCCCACTTCGATCAAGGCATGTGGGTCGGCAGGACTTTCGTTGCCATAGCCATCATCACGAATCTTTTTGGTCAAAACCTTCATATCTACTGTATAAGTGCTGTCTGGATTCATTTTATAAGTCGCTTCTAGCACCTCGTTTTCATGAAAGGTAATGGTTTCAAACAAATCCGTCAAGGCATACTTTAAGGAATCAGGGGTTACTTTTTGTACCTCTGCCATCCAATCGAGGGTAGTAGCATAAGGCGGATTTTGAAATTTCACCTTATTGAGGAAACGCCTAATCGCGAGGTTAAGGCTATCTTGGCCTATGTAATCCTTCAAGGCATAAAGAGAAAGACTGCCCTTTTGATACTGGATATAAAACTGTTGTTCGACCGTCATCAAAGACTTCTCTTTTTTCCGTTCAGAACTTCTTAATTGTAGATAGGTGTTGCGTTCTTGTTTGAGAAAATCACGCAGCTTTTCGGTACCCAAGGCCTCTTCCATGACCAGTATCGCGCTATACTGCGCCATACTTTCAATCAAAAACTGGAAACCGACCGCATTACCACTCACCACTTGATGGCCCCACCATTGGTGAGCGATCTCGTGGGCCGCCAAGTACAATGGCAAGTCTACATCTCCTTCATCGGAGTCTACAATGAACCCACTTCCTTCAGAAGTAGGGATCGTATTGGGAAAGGATTGCGCGTAGGTGGCATAGCGAGGAAACTCGATGATGCGGACTTGGCGGTGTTGATAGGGACCAAATTCGCGGGTGTACACTTCCAGTGAACGCTTCATTCCGTCCATCATACCTTCAATATTGTAAGTATGAGCAGGGTCATGATAGATCTCTAGGCTTACCCATTTTTGGTCAGGAACAGGTGTTTGAAAACTATCACGCATCACTTCATATCGCCCAGAGCAAATGTTAAAAAACTTAACGATGGGCGCATCCATTTCGTAATGGAAATATCGCCTACCATCTTCCATCCATTCTTTTTGCAAATATCCGGGCGCAATCGCGATCTGATCAGGGCTAGTGCTGACAGTGGCTTCAAAGTCTATCCAGTCTGCATCATTGGCAAAGAAGTTATTCATCAAGGCAGCTGTGTCGGTGCGTTCGGCGTAGCCGGCCTTCTCTTCGAGATCATACTTCTTGCG
>JBCAWW010000867.1:0-2966 GCA_038534415.1 Bacteroidota bacterium
AGAAATCTTCCTTGATTAGGGTTTCTTCTACAAAAGATTTCACTAAAGCTATATTATGTTCTGTCTTGTCGAGCACTGGGATGCCATTATTCCAAAGTATGAAAAGACTGCTAGTGGAAGAGCTCAAACTGATGGTTTTACTCAAATCACAGACCTCGACAAGACAGAACATAATATAGCTTTAGTGAAATCTTTTGTAGAAGAAACCCTAATCAAGGAAGATTTCTCGGCGATGGGTCAATACATCAAAAATGGACTCTATGACCAACATAATCCTTCAGTAGAAGACGGTCCAGAGGCTCTGAAAAAAGTAATTATTGAAGGAGGTTTAAAAAACCATAAAATCCATCGAGTTATCGGCGAAGGAAACTTTGTACTTACTCAATGTGAAGGGAATTGGGGAGAAAAGCCGGTTGCTATTTATGATCTCTTTAGAGTTGCAAATGGATCGATCGTAGAGCACTGGGACGTAATCCAAGAGATCCCACAGGAATTCGCCCACGAAAACGGGATGTTCTAAACGTTTTTACTTCATCATTAATATGTTAAACACAACCTAGTAAATGAGTCCCTAATACATCAACAGCTCTGCTTGTTTGATTTTTGGGGACTTATTTTGAACCTTAAACTTGCCATATCTCCTCCAACAACAAAGTCCATACATACTGGGTCTCCTTACCAAATTTTTTGGGGAGATAGGCTAGACTGATTTGAGCCAGATAGGTTTTTCCCCGCTCGTCGCGGAACGATAATCTCCCTAATTGCCTTTGGGCATTATTAGGACTCAGGCCTTGTTGCCATGCAAAACTGTTGGGATCTAGCTTGATAGGAGAGAGCTGAGCGTTCCGCAAAGCGGTAAAAAAAGCCTCTAAACTCATCCCCAAAACGGGGGTCTTCCCATCGCTAAAACTGGCACGAGCCATGCCTTCCAAATGATCCAACATCTCCGCTGGGTAAGCCGTATCGGCCAAAACGAGGGTGTATTCACAAAAGTCTTTGAGTTTTTGCTCTGCTCTTAGCGAAAAGGCCTCTAACTGCTCACCACTCAATCGGTTACGACCAAAATCCCGCTCCAAGCGCTCCATATTTGAAAGCGATTCCATCGCCGATTGACCAAGTAGCGAACTCGGCAAAAACAACAATATGTAGATGAGCTTTTTCATGGTTTTTGTTGAAAACGTAGCCCCACATTTTTTTCTCCTTGGTAAACCGTCTCGATTACTTCGAGATTTCTTAAGCTATTGATAGGCGTAATCAATTTGTTGATAAACTCTTCTTTGTTAAACATCTCCATCCCCACTTTCCCTTTGGGCAATACCTGAAATATACGCGCATTGTCTGCAAATATTTGATCAAGCTGTTCCCGGCGCTTGGCCCAATCTTCCAATTTTGCCGTTGAGAAATAATGAATCATCAGAGCGTAATCGTCTTTTTTGAGCAGAATTTTCTCTCCCTCTAACCACTCACTTTGAATCGCCTCCAAAGTATCAGCATGATAATAAGGGGCTTGAATGATCAGGCTCTGATTACGGTATTTCCTGGGGATCTTGACACAAGCAATGCTATCCACTTCGAGTGGCACCACCAGTTGTTTGTTGGCTTGCCAAACGCTCACCTTAATCTGAGTAGGATATAAAAGAGTCCCACCATCTGCATCTGCAAAACACAAGGAAGGCTTCTTAGTCGGCCACATAAAGGCCATCAAAATTCCTAATAATCCGATTCCTCCTGCCAGCATCGGCCACCATTTCCAGCGAAGCCGAGTATGAGAAGCAGCTATCCTTTTCTCCCTTTGGGGAACGCTTTGACTCTGCTTAAAGGCTTCCCAATTGCTAAAACCCGCATATTTACTCAGCATATTGAGCAGATCGATCCGAGGGAGCTTTTCGCCTTGCGACTGTTTGATGTGCGTATAAAACCACTTTTCACTTAGCCGTCCCTGCACCTGCTCTGCTAAATCTTCCTGAAACAAGACGATATCCTGACCTTTCCACTCTTGTATAGGGGGGCAATGTGGATAGCTTTGGCGAAACCGTTGTTCTACCGCAGCTTTTAAGGCATGGAAGTATCCTTCTTGCATGCTTTCAAATTATACAATTTTCTTGGCTCAGTCTCCATTGAAAATCGCTTTTTACAATTGTAAAACGTTTTACAAAACCTTTACGGGGCTTTTGCAAAGGATTTTGGCTTGCCTTCCCCTATTTGGAGGAAAATCAAAATCATGAAACGACTATTTTTCCTGCTTTGCGGGATCAGCCTTTACTCCCTCCTTACAGCCCAACATGCAGGCAATATCCACCAACAACAACCAGTGAGTAGTCAACACCTCCAACAGGCTCCTGTGCAAAACACCCCTCAATACTCACCGCCGACTTTAGATCCCAATTATTTTTATGTCAACGTCAAAGTCCTTTACAACCAAGTGCCGGATGCTTTTCTAGCCATTTTCAATGTGATGCAGTTGGGTAAGGATGCCGAGGACGCCAATGTACAAATGGGGACACGCATCGACGCAATCTTGGCGGGTTTAGATGAGATGGGGATTGATCGCTCTGAGGTTTTTATTGATATGATCTCTCAAATTCCGATCTATGAGTATGAGGTGCAGAAAAAAGTATTTAGTAAGACCTATCAGGAAATACCCGCTGGCATCGAACTGCAAAAAAATCTCCACATTAGATTTAAAGACGGCAATTTGATGGAGAGAATCGTTCGCCTAATGGCGCAACAAGAAGTCTTCGAACTCGTCAAAGTGGATTATCTTATCGAAGACCAAGGCAAAATCCTGCAGGAAGTTCGCAAAGCGGCTTTAGCCTACAGCCAAGAAGAAATCAAGTCATACAGTGCCTTGGGCGTTCAATATGATACTTTGCCTGTATTGTTCAATGACAGTCGCAGGGTGATATTTCCTTTAACACGCTACATGAGCTACCCATCTAAGGCTAGTAGTTCTCTGAAGGAGAAAA
>JBCAWW010000868.1:0-2965 GCA_038534415.1 Bacteroidota bacterium
TTGCTGAACGATTTTCTCAAAGATTACAGCACCAATACCAAGGCTACTCAAATCGAGTTTTATTTGGGTAAGCTCTATTTTGACAAACAAAACTTCCGTGGTGCTATTCGGCCATTTCTTGCAGCTTACCAATCCGGCAATCTCCCGGCATCCATGATGGATGAGCTGATCTTTAGGCTGGCCTATAGCTATTTTATGGATGGGCAAAACGAATTAGCCACCCGCTATTTTACCACTGTCGCCGGACGTAAAAATGATTTTCAAGAAGACGCACGCTATTACCAATCAGTGATTCTTTACCAAGATGAAGACTATGAGGGTGCTTATATCGCCTTTAAAGAACTGGAGCGCTCTCCTAAATATGGTAAGGAAATCAGAGTATATCTCGCCAATACCCTGCTAAAACTTAAGCGTTATGATGAGCTATATGTATTAGCAGAGGAGCTTATTTCAGGCCCCAAGCTCTCAAGCAAATCGAATCAAGTATATTATGTTGTCGCCAATGCAAGCTTTGAGCGTCAAGACTTCCCCCGTACCTCTGAGTATTTTACACAATACACCAAGGCTCGCGGCAAAATGAGCAAGACCGATCAGTTTAGATATGGTTATGCCTATTATAAGCAGCAAAAATATGCGGATGCAATTCCGATCTTTCAACGGGCGCTGGGAGGAGCTGATTCGCTTGAGCAAGTCGCATCTTACTACTTAGGCTTTTGCTACCTCGAAGAAAAAGATGAGCCCAATGCTCGCTTTGCCTTTAAAAAGGCCAGCGAACAGCAAGAAAATCCCAAGATCACCGAGGATGCTCTTTATCAATACGCCCGCTTGAGTTTCGCTACCGAAAACTATTCGGACGCCATCACTTCGATGCGTCAGTTGACCAAAACCTATCCAGATGCTCCTTATATAGAAGAGATTCAAGCCATGATTGGTGAGGCCTTTTTATATACGCGTAACTATCCAGAGTCGATTAAATACTTTGAGTCTATCCCGCGTAGGACCAATCGTGTGCGTCAAGCCTATCAGCAGGTTTGCTATTATTTTGGCTTGGAAGCTTTTGAAAGAGCCGCATTTAATATTGCAGAAACGAACTTTCGCAAGGCTATTGACAATAGCTATGATGACGATATGGCTTTGAGCGCTCGTTTCTGGTTGGGTGAGTCCAAGTTTAGAGACGGGAAGTTTGACGAAGCGATCAGTAATTATAAGTCATTTTTGGCAGATCGTGGTGCTAGCAAGAACGAATTTTACGCCCGTGCATTTTACGGTATCGGCTGGTCCAACTTTAAACTCAAAAAGTACCCTGAAGCCCTTAAAGGTTTTGAGGACTTCATCGCCAAAGGAGGACGCAGCAATGATAAGAATCTCGTCGTGGATGCTTACCTCAGAGCCGGCGATAGTGAGTTTCTCCGCCGTCGTTATGATGCCGCCAATCGCTACTACCAAAGAGTAATTGACTTTCGCTATACCTTCCGCGATTACGCTCTTTACCAAATCGGTGAGAGTAACTATCGTCAGGCTAAATACACCGCATCGACTCAGAGTTTTGCAAAGCTAATTGAAGGCTTTAAGCGCTCAGAACTAAGAGACAATGCTTTGGATCGTATTTCTGAGATTTATCTTACTTGGCTAAATAATGAAGCGCAGGCTTCCAAATACGCCAAAATGTTGGTGCAGGATTATCCACGTAGCCCACTAGCTGCAGGCGCTTACAACCGCTTGGCCATTGCCGCCTTTAATGCGGGAGATGCCAATGGTGCCATTGGATACTTCAAAAAGGTATTGCAAGATTATTCATCTGACAAGACCAATGCACAGGTAGCGCTAGAAAACTTAAGTGCTCTGCTAGATCCAGCGGATTTTGACAAAGTGTTCCGGGACTACCGGAACTCCAATCCCGACTTGGACAATAATGTTGCCGCCATTGCCTTTAATACTGGTAAGGACCGCTTTTTCACGGGTAATTACCCATCGGCCATAGAGCAGTTTAGTACTTATATCAAGGACTTCAAAGGTGGGCAAGACTATCTAGAATCCTTACTCTTTAGAGCACGTTCTTACCGAGAACTGGGACAATACTCCAATGCACTCAAAGATTATCAGAGTATTTATTCTACGCCTGCGACGAACGCTTTCACCTCTCAGGCGCTGCTTGAGGCTGGCGACATCCGTTACGAGCAACGTGAGTTTTTGAGTAGTTTGAAGCTCTTCGAGCAACTCTATGACGTATCGGGTAAGACCCAAAATCGCGTTCAAGCTTTATTTGGCCAAGCCAAAAACCGCAAGGCTATGGAAGATTACCAAGAGGCAATCAATGATCTCAACAAAATCGTCTCCAACAATGAGGTAGCGGTTTACTCTCGTACCCAGGCGCGAGTAGAGATTGGCAATTGCCAATACTTGGCCGGTGCCCTCAACCAAGCGATGGCGACCTTTGGCGAAATAGAAAACGACTTTAAAAACGAATTTGGTGCAGAAAGCCAATATATGATCGTACGGATCTTTTATGATAAGGGGATCAATCTCAAAGTATCGGGAGACGATGTAGGAGCCAGAGCTCAATTTGAGCAGGCCAAGACCGCTGGTCTCTATCAGCGCAACACCTACCCTACTTTCAACCTTTGGAATGCGAGAACCTTCCTCTACGTTGCGGAAGCAAACTACGAGCTAGGTGAAACCTTCCAAGCGATTGGTGTTTTGGAGAGTTTGATCAACGAAGCTCCTTTTGATGACATTAAACAACAAGCGCAAAAACGGCTTGATGAGATTCGCGCCGAAGAGGCCGCTAATGATCCCTCAAATGGAGGTGAATAAATAGTTGAATTTATGAATTGTAGAGGCAATCAATGATTGCATGGCTCCACAATCCAAACCTTCCAACACTCAACAAAAATTTAACATGAAGTCTTCCTTATATATCAGCACATTTTTGGTCATGATCCCCATTGAAAGCTGAGGATCATGA
>JBCAWW010000869.1:0-2963 GCA_038534415.1 Bacteroidota bacterium
TATTTTCCTGAGAAAAACGCTGAACTCAAATTAGCAGATTATCAGGAAGGCAATAAGCAGATCCCTTTTGAGGTGCTCAGCAAGCACAAAGGCAGCGAGCTTGCCGGGACGCGCTACGAGCAGTTGATGGATTATGTTACCCCAGAAGGAGATGCTTTCCGAGTGATAGTGGGTGATTTTGTTTCAACCGAAGACGGTACAGGTATCGTTCATATCGCGCCTACCTTTGGCTCTGATGACTTTATCGTTGCTTCCCAAAACAACATCCCGCCTCTTTTGGTGCCTTACGAAGATGGCAGCATGGGCCCCTTAGTCGATCGACAGGGTCGCTTCACCAAGGATGTACCCGAATTTGCGGGACGCTACGTCAAAGACTACGGTCAGAAAGAAGATCGTAGCGTGGATGTCGATATCGCCATCAAACTCAAAACTGAAAATAAAGCCTTTGATGTCCGTAAATATGAGCACAGCTATCCTCATTGCTGGCGTACGGATCGTCCGGTGCTTTATTATCCGCTCGATAGCTGGTTTATCCGTACTACTGCGGCCAAAGACCGCTTGATCGAACTCAATAAAACGATCAATTGGAAGCCGGCTTCAACGGGTACGGGTCGTTTTGGCAACTGGCTCGAAAACCTCGTTGACTGGAACCTCTCTCGTTCTCGCTATTGGGGGGTGCCTTTGCCGGTTTGGTCCACTGAGGACAAGCAGGAGCGTAAGTGTATCGGCTCAGTCGCCGAACTCCAAGCTGAGGCCGCCAAGGCTGTGGCTGCTGGAGTCATGCCACAGGCAAGGATGGATGCGTTTTTCGCAGAACTCGACCTACACAAGCCCGGCGTAGATGACTTGACGCTCGTCAGCGAAAGCGGACAGCCAATGACGCGCGAGACAGACCTAATCGACGTTTGGTTTGACTCTGGTTCGATGCCTTTTGCGCAGTGGCACTACCCATTTGAAAATCAAGATGAATTTAAATCCGCTTTCCCAGCTGACTTTATCTCAGAGGGAGTGGATCAAACGCGTGGTTGGTTCTTTACCCTCCATGCGATAGCCGTAATGCTAGAAGATAGCGTGGCCTTTAAGAATGTCATCTCAACCGGTCTATTGCTAGACAAAGACGGCCGCAAGATGTCCAAACGCATCGGCAATGTGGTAGATCCATTTTCGACGATCTCCAAATATGGAGCTGATGCCACTCGCTGGTATATGATCGCCAACTCCCCGCCTTGGGAAAACCTCCGCTTTGACCTCAAAGGGGTACAAGAGGTGCAGCGTAAGTATTTCGGCACTTTGTTCAATACTTACAATTTCTTTGCCCTCTACGCCAATATAGCGGGCTATGAGTATGGCGAAGCGAGCGATCCTAAATCTCGCTCTGAGCTAGATCAGTGGGTCTTATCTGTCAAAAACTCTTTGATCCAGGACGTAGCAGAGTATATGGACGATTACGATCCTACTCGTGCGGTGAGAGCGATCGATTATTTTGTCAATGAGCAGCTTTCTAACTGGTTTGTTCGATTGAGCCGCCGTAGCTTCTGGGATGGAGATGCCAAAGTCTTTGATACGCTTTATGAGTGTTTAGAGACAGTTTCTATTCTTATGAGTCCCTTCGCGCCTTTCTTCGCAGAGAAGCTTTACCGGGACTTAACGGCTGGTAAAAAATTATCGAGCGTACACATTGAGCGTTATCCAAAGGCTAATACAAACTTGATTGATAAAACAGTCGAAGCGCGGATGGACATGGCCCAAAAGGTTACTTCCCTGATCCTCAGCATCCGCCGTAAAGAGAAGATGAAAGTCCGTCAGCCGCTTGCAAAAGCAATGGTTGCGATCATGGATACTCATCTGGCTGGACAATTCGATAATGTAAAAAATATCATATCTAAAGAAGTAAATATTCAAGAAATTGAGTATATTCGAGAGGATAATTCGATCCTGGTTAAGAAAATAAAGCCAAACTTTCGCGCCTTAGGGCCCAAGGTAGGGCCCCTGATCAAAGAGATCGGGCCAGCTTTAGCTAAGTTTAGTCAGGAAGACATCAAGTCATTGGAAAAAGAAGGGAAATTCGAGCTAATGCTCTCCAATGGCGCATTTGAAATAGAGTTATCAGATGTTGAAATATTGAGTGAAGATATTCCAGGCTGGTCAGTTGCCTCTGACGGGGTATTTACGGTAGCCTTGGACGTTACGCTTACAGAAGCTTTGGAGCAGGAGGGGATTGCGAGAGAATTTGTCAATCGTATCCAAAATCTCCGCAAAAACAATGGTTTCGAAGTGACAGATCGCATCAACATCAATATATCTTCTGCTGCTTGGGATAATGCAGTCAATGCATACGCCGATTATATCTGCAAAGAAACCCTAGGTGAGAGTCTCACGTTAGCTGAGATATCAGAAGGAGAAGATATTGATATCAATGGTACTACTGGGAAGATCGCCTTAGTGCGGATCTAACCAAGATATATTTAAACTACTACTCAAGTTCTTGTTTCCTCACTTTGACCTCAACTTAATTGGACACATTGTATGGAAAGTAACAACGAAAAACAGTTCTACTCGAAAAGAGAACTCGCCGAGTTTAAAGAGATTATTGTCAAAAAACTTGAAGATTCTCAAACCGAATATAAACGTCTCGCTACTTCTTTGAAGGAGTTAGGCGGCAGCTCTGCGGACAGCCTAAACTTTACGGAGTATGGCAACGAAAGCCGCGAAAAGGAGCAAGTGGAAATCTTGATGGCACGTCAGGAAAAATTTAGCGACAAGCTAGAGAAAGCCCTGATCCGCATCGAAAATGGTAGTTATGGCATCTGCCGCTTGAGTGGGGATAGAATCCCTGCTGATCGCTTGCGTGTAGTACCTCATGCTACGACTACCGTGGCTGCGAAAATGAATCGCACCCAAGCTAAACGATAACTAGAAACCGAATTTACCCTACAGGCTTTGAAGGCGAGAAAGTATTTTTT
>JBCAWW010000870.1:0-2963 GCA_038534415.1 Bacteroidota bacterium
GGCATAAATGTACAGAAGCCCCATTTCTTTCTGATCTTTTGCCATTGCAAATGGTATCATCAATTTGTCCTTACCATTGGGTATTCAAGCTATTATTGGCTTCACACTAGCCAATGAATTGAGCTCTTCTTGGGGCATCTTGGTAGCAATTGTGACCTTGGGCACCCTTTTAGCTGGGGCTCTGCTCATCATGCAAAGAGCAATTGTTGAGCGATTACAACAAAATATCTTTGCTCGAGCCTCCTTCGAATTTGCCTACCGCATCCCTCGATTGAGACGCGAAGCTTTGATGAAATACTATCCACCAGAGCTGGTAAACCGCTTTTTTGATACCCTCAACCTCCAAAAGGGATTGCCCAAAATCCTGATTGACTTTATCACAGCGGTCTTGCAGATCGTGTTTGGTATGCTATTGCTATCCTTTTACCATCCACTATTTGTTTTCTTCGGCCTCGGCTTACTCTTGCTTCTCGCCTTGATCATTAGGCTAACTGGCAACGCAGGCCTACAATCTAGCTTACAAGAATCTGACTTTAAATACAAAGTAGCCCACTGGCTAGAAGAGATCGCTCGAACCCTAAGTACCTTTAAATTGGCGGGACGTTCTGATCTTGCGCTGCGCAGAACGGACGATCTCGTCTGCCACTACCTCGGCGCTCGCAAGAAGCACTTCCGCATTTTGGTCTTTCAATACAGCAGCATCGTTATCTTCAAGACTGTCATCACCGCGGCCCTTTTGATCCTCGGTAGTATTCTTTTGATTCAACGTGAAATCAATATTGGACAGTTCGTCGCTTCAGAGATTGTGATTATCCTAATCATTAGTTCCGTCGAAAAACTCGTCATGAGTGCTGATACTGTATATGACGTATTGACTGCCACCGCTAAACTGGGTAAAGTAACGGATCTCCCACTCGAAGATGTGAGCTCAATCGAAGAAGGCGACATCTTACCCGCCGGACAAGGTATGGCGCTAATGCTGCAAAATCTTTCTTTTACTTATCCAGATGATCGTTATCCAGCCCTCAACAATCTAAACATAGAAATAAAACCTCAGGAAAAAATCTGTGTCATGGGACCCAATGGTTCCGGTAAAACACTTTTTCTCAATATCGTTTCTGGACTCTACGAACAGCTAGACGGTATCCTCACTTATGAAGGGATACCTCGTGGTAGCTTCGATGCCTTCAGTTTGCGAGATCATATCGGAGATTGCTTGAGCCAGCAAAAGCTATTTCGGGGTACCATCCGTGAAAATCTCACCATGGGTAAGCCCTATATCAAAGAAGAAGACCTCCGCTGGGCTTTGGATAGCTTGCGCTTGTCCGGATTTATTCAGTCTCTGCCCAAAGGCTTGGAGACCGAAATTGTCCCTGAGAGTAGCCGTTGGCCACAAAGTATCGTCAGAAAATTGATCTTGGCTCAAGCCGTAGCCCAAAAGCCAAGACTGCTAGTCGTAGATAACTTATTTACGGCCCTAGTTCCTGAAGACAGAAGACACATCGCTGACTTCTTAGCTCAGACTCCTATTTGGACACTAATCGTGGTGTCGCATGACCCTTATCTCGCACATCAGTGTGATCGGGTTTTATTGCTAGAAGAAGGCGAATTGGTCGCCAATGATCCTTATCCAATGTTAGAAGCGCATCCGACCATCAACCGTCTGATCGCCTAATACTCGCTGTATTTTTTACAATTGATTTCACCTTTTTTCTAGACATAATGCTCAATATTAGTCCTAATACTATCAAAGGAGCGGTACATCCGGAAGACTTCCATTCCTTTGACAAAGTGCTTGACCCCAAAGCAGCTCGCTATCTAGCACGCTGGTTTGCAGCATTGTTGATCGTAGTGGTCATCATGCTATTCTTGCCTTGGACCCAGAATGTCCGTGGGACGGGTAACACCATCCCACTACAACCTAGCCAGCGTCCTCAAACTGTCAATGCAACCATTGATGGACGTATCGAAGCTTGGTTTGTCAATGAAGGCGATACCATTGCCAAAGGCGACACCATCGCTTTTTTGTCGGAGGTTAAGGATGCATACTTTGACCCGGCCCTCATCCAACGTACCAATGAGCAATTGGAGGCTAAGCGTTCGGCTGCAGCCGCCTACCAACAAAAGGCAGACGCCCTCGGGCAACAAATTCGTGCCTTACGCCAAGCACTTGTCCTCAAGCAGCAAGAAGCTGTAAATAAAGTCGAGCAAACCAAGCTCAAAGTGCAGGCTGACAGCATGAAAAACAAAGCTGAACAGACTGCGACTATGATCGCACGTACCCAATTTGCCCGTTGGGATACGCTATATAAGCAAGATCTCGAATCGCGGACCAAGTGGGAGGACAAGCGTAATAAAATGTTTGAAGCAGAAGCCAAAGCGGGTACTGCACTCAACCAATTAGCTTCGACCCGACAAGAATATATCAGCGCCAAATTGCGCCGAGATAATGTTCGTAACGAATATTTAGAAAAGATTTCCAAAGCCGAATCAGATCGCCAAAGTGCCTTGACCAGTTTGTATGAAGCCCAAGGCTCCATCGCCAAATTGAGCAATCAAGTGAGTAATTACGAAATCAGACAAGATTTTCGCTATCTGCTCTCACCTCAATCAGGGATTGTCAACCAAGCGCTTCGTCAAGGGATCGGTGAAGTCGTAAAAGCAGGAGAACCGGTAATGACGATTTCGCCCTTACAATTTATGCTTGCGGCCGAAGTCTATATTCGCCCGATCGATTTGCCACTGATGCAAAAAGGACAAGCTGTACGACTTGAGTTCGACGGATGGCCTGCTTTGGTGTTTTCCGGCTGGCCGAACGCTTCTTTCGGCACCTTTGGAGGTAAAATCTACGCCATTGAACAGGACATCAGTAAAGATGGGAAATATCGTCTCCTCGTCATTACCGGTTCTCCTGCTTTTACGACTTCACCGATCCCTTGACGAAGCGCTTGGTTGACAATCCC
>JBCAWW010000871.1:0-2959 GCA_038534415.1 Bacteroidota bacterium
TGGAAGAGCTCGGTTAAGTACGAAATCGTACAAATGGCATACATCTTGCGCAATAAGTAAAGAAGAGAAGCAGACTTTGCCCTTTTTCGGGTCCGGAAATCTGTTATCTTTGTTATCAAGAATTAGAACCTTGTTTCATTGCTGAACGGCTAATCTTATGTTTACAACTAAGACATTATTATTTATTGGAGGTCTTGGGACCTGGGAAATACTGGTAATCGTACTAGTAATCTTGCTTTTGTTTGGTGCCAAGAAAATTCCTGAACTCGCAAAAGGCCTTGGAAAAGGCATCCGCGAATTTAAAGATGCATCTCGCGAAATAAAGCGTGAAATCGAAGCTGAAGTCTCCTCTATGGACGACGATAAGACTAACGCCTAATTTTCGACATGAATTACTCGAGGCTCGCTGATATTCAGCGAGATCTGGCTACCGGATCGGTAAAATGTACCGATCTGGTAGATTTTTATTTGAGCCAGATCGAATCACAAAAAGACCTCAACCTATTTGTTGAGGTATATACCGAGGATGCCAAGCAGCAAGCCCAAATAGTAGATCAAAAGATCGCAGCGGGCACTGCAGGTAAACTCGCAGGTATGGTCTTGGGCATCAAAGACGTGATTTGTTATCAACAGCATGGCTTGACAGCCTCCTCAAAGATTCTCAAAGGCTTTGATTCTCAATTTACCGCCACTGCCTTGCAGCGTTTGTTGGACGAAGATGTCATCATCATTGGACGCCAAAGCTGTGATGAGTTTGCGATGGGATCTTCCAATGAAAACTCTTGCTATGGCCCTGCCAAAAATCCCGTCGACCCTACTAGGGTTCCTGGAGGTTCATCTGGTGCTTCGGCCGCAGCAGTCGCCGCTAATATGTGCCTAGCCTCTTTGGGATCAGATACGGGGGGAAGCGTTCGCCAACCGGCTAGCTTCTGTGGGGTAATCGGGCTCAAACCTACTTATGGCAGGATCTCTCGTTGGGGATTGATCGCCTATGGCTCCTCTTTTGATCAAATTGGTCCTATCACTCGCAGCCCCGAGGATGCGGCCCTACTCCTACAATTGATGGCAGGAGCAGATGAGAGAGACAATACCAGTGCAAAAAGAGAGGTTGAAGACTACCCTCAGGCACTAGCAAAAGCCGGCCCCTACAAAATCGCCTATATCAAAGAAGCGCTTGACTCACCTGGCTTAGACCCAGAAGTTCGCACAGCAATGCTCAATAGTATCGAGCAGCTCAAGGCTGCTGGCCATAGCGTAACAGAAGTTAACTTTCCATTGCTCGACTATTTGGTGCCTTGCTATTATATTTTGACCACTGCAGAAGCCTCTTCTAACTTATCACGCTTCGATGGCGTTCATTATGGTTATAGAAGCGAGGAAGCCAAGGACCTAAATGAGGTCTATACGATGAGTCGCAGCGAAGGCTTTGGCGAAGAGGTTAAGCGCAGAATAATCTTAGGGACTTTTGTCCTCTCGGCGGGGCATTATGATGCCTATTATACTCGTGCCATGAAGGTACGGCGCCTGATAAGAGATGCTACCCGCAAACTCCTAGAGGATTGCGATATGCTCCTCACACCGACTGCGCCTACTACTGCATTTCCAATTGGTGATAAACAAGATGATCCGATTGCGATGTATTTGAGCGACATTTATACCGTACATGCCAACTTGGCCGGCTGCCCCGCGATTTCCATACCAGCAGCTAATCATTCTAATGGCTTACCCATTGGTCTACAGCTTATGGCGAGTGATTTTGCAGAAGGCAAACTCCTAGCAATCGCTAAGCAACTCACGAAATAAACGTCTAACAAATATTCCATTAGGAAAATTTTAACTCAGACACATTTCGAACTAAGGATAAATGACGTATCTTTAGGCTAGCTAAATTTAGCTAAACGGACACCTTCTGTAATTGACACCATGCGGTTTAAGACCTTTCTAGTTGGCATTTTGGTAATAGCCAGCCTCCAAACTTTCGGACAAAACAATACTTCCACAGCATCTGCTTTGCCCCCCTCCGCCAAGCCGGACGCCACTACCAAAGGCTCTAAGTTTTTGGAAATGCTTGAAGAGAAGGAAGTTACCGAGCCCCTCGACAACTTTAACGAGAATTATACCTATACCAATCCGTCTTCTTCCCGTTACGACACCCTTCTTTACAATACGGGCAAGTTTCAGGCCGATGAAGTGCCGCGCTACTCTCAATCACAAGTACAGAAACAACTTTATAATCTACCTACGGTAATTCCGATGGATTATAATATCTATGTCCAGCGCTACATTGACGTCTACGCCTTGAGAAGAAGAGATCAGGTGAGTCGGATGATGGGGCTGAGTAGAGTCTACTTCCCCATTTTTGAAGAAGAATTGGATCGAATGGGCATGCCCATGGAGCTCAAATATCTTTCGGTAGTAGAGAGTGCACTTGACCCACATGCTCGTTCATATGTAGGTGCCACTGGATTATGGCAATTCATGCTTTCTACTGGGCGCATATATGGTTTGAAAGTTGACTCCTACGTTGACGAACGTAAGGATCCCATCAAAGCCACCAAGGCAGCTATGCGCTACCTAAGCGAAGCCCACAAGGAATTTGGGGATTGGTTGTTGGCAATCGCTTCTTACAACTGTGGTCCGGGCAATGTCCGCAAAGCAATCGCAAGAAGCGGTGGAAAAAAGACTTTTTGGGAAATTCGTGAATGGCTCCCTCGAGAAACCCGAGGGTATGTACCCGCCTTTATTGCCGCAACTTATGTGTTTGAGTATTCACATATGCTCAATATTTATCCCACTTATGTAGACTTTAGCTTTCATCAGGACACCCTGCACCTAAGTCGTATGGATATCACCTTGAAGGAGATTGCGACTCAAACCAATACTGATGTCCATATCCTCAAAAATCTCAATCCAGAACTCAAACTAGATCGGATTCCTTATAGCACCAAGACGTATGTAT
>JBCAWW010000872.1:0-2952 GCA_038534415.1 Bacteroidota bacterium
CGCTTTCTGCGAACGCTACCACCTATACTGATGCGGCATTGAGCAGAAAGCGTAGTCACAAGACTATAATTGCTATTGTCTAAGGATCGATAGATATAATATCCGTCTTCATTCGCGACATCACTCCAAGATAGGTTGAGCGCATTAGTAGCAGCGGTCAGGCTGAGGTTAGTAGGCGCTGCCGGAACGCTTCCCCCTATACTGATGCGGCATTGAGCAGTGGTACTACTTATTATTACTACCTCCTGGCTTACAACAGCAATGGCAATAGCCCTGCATCAGGTATTGTGAGTGGACAGCCACAAGGTAGCTCTGGCGGCAGTAATGCTAGCGATCTCTTTATCTCCGAGTATATCGAAGGATCCTCTTTCAATAAAGCACTTGAGGTGGCCAACTTTACTGGAGCGGCAGTCAATTTAAGTGGCTATGTGCTCCGAAAAGAAACCAATGGCGGGGGCAGTTGGGGCAGTGATTATGCACTTGGAGGTACGCTTGCCAATGGCGAGGTTTGGGTGATTGCCAATAGTTCGGCGGATGCAAGTATCCTCGCCCAAGCGGACATTAACACGGGTTCAGGCATTGTGACCTTTAATGGCAATGATGTGATCGGTCTTTTCAAAAACGGTACCCTCATTGATATTTTGGGCACTTTTGGCAGCAGTAGTAACTATGCCCAAAATCAAACCCTTGTCCGCAAAGCGGACATAGACAGCCCCAATGCCAGCTATACGACTAGCGAATGGGACTTTTACGCGAGTGATACGTTCACCGATTTAGGGGTACATAGCTTTACTGGTTCAGGGCCTAATCCGCCTGCTACTCCTGCCAACCTAGATTTACTGGCTACCACGATCGACCTCAACCTTTCCTGGGATGATGTGGCGGATGAAGATGGCTTTACGCTTTACCGATCTACCGATAACCTTAACTTTAGTAGCATTGCTACTTTAGCGGCTGATCAGACGAGCTATACCGATGCCAGTGTACAACTAGAAAGCCCGTATTATTACTATGTGGTGGCGTTCAACGCAGGTGGCAATAGCAGCAACAGCAATACAGTCAGCGGACAAACCGAACCCATTGGGCCTACGGCTAGCGACCTCTTAATCTCAGAGTATATCGAAGGTTCCTCCTTTAATAAAGCAATCGAGATTGCCAATAATACTGGTGCAAGCCTCAATTTGAGTGCTTATGTGCTCAAAAAACAAACCAATGGTGCGGGTGCTTGGGGCAGCGATTATGCTTTGAGCGGCAATCTGGCCCAAGGCGAAGTTTGGGTAATTGCCAATAGCGCTGCCAATGCGGGGATCTTAGCCGAAGCTGATGTAAATACCGGCAGTGGTATCATGACTTTCAATGGTAATGATGCGATAGGCCTCTTCAAAAATGGTGTCCTAATTGATATGTTGGGCGTTTTTAATGACGCTAGTAATTTTGCCCAAAATGTCAGCTTGATCCGAAAAGCCGCGGTGGAGACGCCCAATAGTAGTTATACGCCTAGTGAATGGGATGTATTTGGTACAGATGTGATTGCCGATCTAGGTACCCATAGCTTTAGCGGTGGTGGCGTCAATCCTCCTGCTGCTCCTGCTAATGTGAACCTCGCAGCTACGACCACTAGTCTTGATTTGAGTTGGGATGACCTCAATAATGAAGATGGCTATCTTGTATATCGCTCCAGCGACAATACGAACTTTAGTCAGATTGCCAGCTTGACTGCTGATGTTACGAGCTATGTCGATCTTGCCCTCACATTAGAGACCCTTTATTACTACTATATCGTCGCTTATAATGTAGATGGTAATAGTCCTAATAGTGCGACGGTGAGTGGACAAACTACGCCGATTGCCAGTGGCGCTGCCGATCTATTTATTTCTGAATATGTAGAAGGTACCCAAAGAAATCGCGCGATTGAGATCGCCAACTTTACCGGTAGTAGTGTCAATCTCTCGGACTACTCTCTCAAGCGCCAAGCTAATGGATCGGGAAGTTGGAGAAACGAATTTAGCTTAAGTGGTAGCTTGTCGGATGGCGATGTCTTTGTATTGGCCCGTTCGGATGCCAGTAGTGGTATCACTGCCGTGGCTGACCAATTGACCACTGCTTCTATCCTCAACATCAGTGGGAATGATCCGATCGGTTTATTCAAAAATGGTGTCTTAATTGACATTGTTGGTCCCTACAATGGAGGTAATGTCAACTTTGGTCGCAATACTACCCTAGTGCGTAAATCAAGCGTTACAGATCCTGTAGCGACTTATAATGTTGCGGAATGGGATGCCTACAGTCGCAATACCTTTACTTATCTAGGCAGCCATACCTATGGTACTGCTAGTCGTGCAATGCCACCGATGCTCAGCCTCAATGCTTGGCCAAATCCATTTACGGATTATATCCAGATAAGTCTGGACTTGTTTGATCCTGAGCTTGTTTCTATTCAAGTCCTCAATCTCTTAGGTCAGCCTGTGGCGAACGTTCAGTCGGCTCAGGAGATGGAAGCGGGATTGCATAAGGTGAAGTTTGATGCTAGCCAATTGGCTGCAGGCTTATACATCTTGCAAATAAATGCGGGTACAGTCTCACAGAGTATGAGAATTGTCAAGCAGTAAGGATTTGCCTCTTTTTATTTTTAGCGACCTATTGCAATTTGCAATAGGTCGCTACTTTTTGTGGTGGGGATCAAAGAAAAAACTGACGAGTACGAAAAGTATGGCTTTGGTAGATGGCGTACCCTGCTAAAAGATGGCTTACAGTTTGTGGCTTGGGTTGACTTATCCTATTTGACAAAATTTGATCTGGGGTACGGATTTTTAGCCGAATATTGGGGCAGAGGGATTGCCACTGAAGCATCCCGGAGGATTCTCAATTTTGGATTTGACAAACTAGCATTAAGCCGGATAATCGCCATTGGCCTGGAAGAAACCTGCGAAAGTACCCCTCAATCATTTTTCT
>JBCAWW010000873.1:0-2951 GCA_038534415.1 Bacteroidota bacterium
AAAAAAGAGATTTCTGAACGTCTTACGTTCACTAATATATTTTTGAAACCTATTCACTTTTTATGAAGCATTTTATAATGAGTGTCGCAGCGATAGCAGTTGCTGCTTTCGTTATGGTGTCATCCAGCTCATTTTCTTTTTCAACAAACACCGACACAGCGATTCTCTTATCAAAAGCAAACGTAGCTAGTGCAACACTTAAGGTGCAACAAGCACATTTGCGAACAATCGACCCATTTGAGATCGATATTGTTCCAACCAGCCGCCCGGTTCCTACAGGGGTACCGATTAGCAGTATGTTTGGAATGAGAAAACATCCGATTCTCAATGTTGACAAAATGCACAAAGGTATCGACTTCCCAGCTCCTATCGGCACTCCTGTCTTAGCGACAGCAACCGGTAAAGTCGGCAAACTGGTTACCCGCGCCGACAGCAGCTCTTATGGCACGTATATCGTGATTCACCATGATGAAGAGTTTGCAACTCTCTACGCCCATCTCTCTGGCACCAACGTCAAGCTAGGAGACATAGTCGTAGAAGGCGATACCATTGGCTTTGTGGGAACTACAGGTAGAAGTACGAACCCACACCTGCATTATGAAGTAATCAAAGACGGTTTACATATGGACCCCGAAGATTATTTCTAGCGTAACTAAAATGATAAAAAACGCCAGTCTATTTACAGACTGGCGTTTTTTTTATGTCCAAAGCTTACTATACGAGCTTCCAGCCTTCGCGATATTTGCGACCGACAAACTCATTGGCTGCTTTATAATTGGTCACCTTCATATTGTCTCCATCCCAAAGCAGACGCTTACGTCCTGGGAAAGAGCGTCGATTGCCCGCATCAGATTTGGCTTGCTGATAGGACCGGATCGCCATATTGCCCATCAAGACTGTCTCTGTAAGCGGTCCCGAATAATCAAAGGAAGAGGTTAGGGCTTTGTGCTCTTCACTCATATAACCAGCCTTGCAGGCCTCAGTCCAATAGATCTGGTGTCCATGCTCTGGCGCATCATGTAGGCGATAGCCCCCCGTATAATTATCGGGCATGGTCTGCACCTCTTCGCCGGGCAGATAGAGTCTCGGATTGCGCCCATAGGTTGCGCAGGTCATGATCCCTTTATCTCCAATCATGATCACTCCATTGGCGCTATCTGGTGAGCCTAGGTAATCATCGGCTGGAATCAAATCTGGATGAAAAGGACGAATGCCACCATCATTCCAAATTAGAGTTACTTCACTATCATTATTGGCAGTGGCAGGAAACTTAATCTGAACGTTCGACGAAGGCGGACAACCACCAGGAATGTACTCAGGAGTCCAATCGCGGGTAAATACTTGCCCAACACTGCACTCTACCTCAGTTGGATAGCCCAAACCTAAGACTCTAAATGGTGGGTCGATGAGGTGACACCCCATATCTCCCAGGGCACCGGTACCGAAGTTCCACCAACCCCGCCACTTAAAGGGGTGAAATAGCGGATGATAATCCATATGCTCGGCCGGACCGATAAAGACATCCCAATCTTCGGCACTGATTTGACTCGGCATCTTAGGCTTGTCTGTAGGCATGGGGATTCCCTGCGGCCATACGGGGCGATTGGTCCATACGTGTACAGTATGTACGGTACCGATTTTACCAGCATTAAACCATTCCATCATCTGGACTTGGCCGGGATTGGAGGCACCTTGGTTGCCCATTTGACTTACCACTTTATACTCACGTGCCGCTTCGGTGAGTTTGCGGGCTTCGTAAATATTGTGGGTAAGGGGCTTTTGTACATAGACATGCTTGCCTAATTGCATAGCAGACATAGCCGCTACCGCGTGCATATGATCGGGTCCTGAGATGGTTACGGCATCAATATCGTCGCCCATCTCATCGAGCATCTTACGGAAGTCCTTGAAGTATTTGGCCTTTTTAAATTTCTTACGGCTGTCTTTGGCGCGAGATGAATCAATATCCGCTAGAGCGACTACATTTTCCGCTCCTTTATTCCAAGCGTTACGGATATCCGATCCGCCTTTTCCACCGGCACCAATGGCGGCTAAATTGAGCTTGTCGCTGGGAGCAATGTAGCCTCGGCCTAAGACATGGCGAGGCACAATCATCAATCCTCCCGTAGCAGCAGCAGTCGTTTTGAGGAATGATCTACGAGAATTTTTTTCCGGATTTTTCTTTTGCATAACAAGGGGTTATTGTAAACGTGTAGTAGTTAATTGGCGCTTTTCTAAGCTATGAATTTTTGTCAAAATAAACTTAGTCGCCCGTTCCCAGTTATTAGAAAAAAATGCAAATGGCAAGCTCCACTATACACCTAAGCGCCCAGCCCCAAGGATTTGTGCCCCATACCTATCGTTTTGAAGTCGATTCGAAGCGTTCTCGGAGAGAAATCTGGCAATGGCTCAATACTCCCGAAACCTTCACCAAAAATCAAGTATGGCCTTTTAGGGTCGAATTTGTCGCCCCAGAGGGTAGCGATAAGGCAGATTTTAGCGTAGGCGTACTCAATGCCCATCATGGCCCCATGCTCAATTTTTCGGGCGTACTCACGGAGATCAGAGCGGAAGAGTACCGAGACCTCCACTATTATTATGGTAGCTATGCTTTGAGTTTGCGTTGGATTCGACCCACCCGCCTGCAATTTTGGTTAGCGGACAATCCAGATGGGGGCTGCAAAGTGATCGGTCAGGTTGATAGCTTTGTCAAACCGGCCTTCTCTGGTTTTTGGAGCTTCGCACAACGCTTCTTTTGGGGACAGTTTCGCTGGTGGATGCCTAAGTAAGGGAGTAGATCGTAGATAGAGCAAAGTCAAAAACAGCCCTAAAGACTCACAAAAGGTCGATTCCCAAATGTCTTAATACTAAATACTTTCATCTTAATACTTAAAAAAGCTTGAGATAATAGTTTTCAAAGCGATTCAGGCTTATGTCCCTTCCATCTTCAG
>JBCAWW010000874.1:0-2947 GCA_038534415.1 Bacteroidota bacterium
CTTTCGTAACCGAACGTTGGTTGGGAGGTATGCTCACAAACTTCTCTACCGTACGTAAGAGTATCAAGCAGATGAAAAACATCGAAAAGATGGCTGCTGATGGTACTTTTGAGCGTATCAACAAGAAGGAGCGTCTCATGTTGACCCGTGAAAAAACTAAACTAGAAAAAGTACTAGGTGGTATTGCCGATCTCAATCGTCTGCCTTCTGCTCTTTTCATCGTTGATGTCAAGAAAGAGCATATCGCAGTTGCCGAAGCACGCAAACTAAATATCCCTACCATCGCTATGGTTGATACCAATAGTGATCCTAATTTGGTTGACTTCCCTATTCCAGCTAATGACGATGCTGCAAAGTCTATTCAGCTGATTCTACGCACTATGTCCGACTCTATCGCAGAAGGTCTACAAGAGCGTAAGAAGCGTAAGGAAGATGATCGCGTGGCAAAAGAAGCTCAACGCCAGCGTGCCGAAGAAACGGCTGCTAAAAAAGAGCCTGCCGCTCAAGAAGAAGCATAAGACTTACACCTCGGTGAATATATAAGGAGTACGATTTTTCGTACTCCTTTTTTTGTGCTTGATTTTCTAGCACCTAGGGTATTACTGCCTACTTTTTGTTTTTTCTCCCGCATAGATATCGCATCAGCCTCAATCTTAGGGGTTTTTGCTTCGCAGAACGCTCATTTTTGAGGACGCCAAATCTTGTACCCCTACTTTTAGAATCCCCTTGCGGGTGAGTCCCGCAATCAGGATACTGATGAGTCTCATTGTAAAGACAATTTCACCTTTATGAGATCCCTCGTCGTCCCGATCCCCAGGACTCTGTTGGAATCCGTTCTGCGAAGCAGAAACTAAGGAATTGGGCCTCACCTTGACACTTTTTTATCTTTGGGCTGAAGCTTAGTGACTAATTATCCGAAATTGCTGATGCGGCTAAATGAGAGAAGCGTTCCGCGAAGCGATAAACCCCAGAAAAGCACTCCTATGCGTAGTCTATTTTGCTCATTGGTACTGATCCTTTGTCTTGCTTGTGACAAACCGTCTCCTTTCGATCCTGCTGACTATCAACTAGATCAGTTAACATTGGGCATCTCTTTTCCTCCTGTGGAAAACGAAAGGCAGCGAGAACTCTCGGCTGAGAAGCTAGGCGACCTAAATGTAAAAAAGATACGCTTCGCTGAGGAATGGGCGTTCCGCGAAGCGGAAAAAGGCAACTACAACTGGGGGCCCTTGGACGCTCGACTCGGCTGGGCCAATGCCCAAGGCTACGAAGTCCTCCTTACGATCCAATCTAATGGACCCGATTGGGCCTGCAGCGATAGAAGAAATGAACGTTCCTGCGTTTACAATGACACTCAAGCCTTCAAGACCTATATTGACAGCCTGCTCAAACGCTTCCCCAATCAAATCACCAAAATTCAATATGGCAATGAATGGCAATCAGACTTTTGGTACATCGGCAGTGCTGCCGAATTTGTAGAGGTCAATAATCTCGTTTACCAATCGGTGCAAGCATATTCACCTGCCACTGAGGTAGTTTTGGGAGGATTTACGACTATATCACTTCGCTTGATGGCCGCCTGTGCTGGTAAACTACAGGATTTTGAAGATGATGAAGGCAATCTGTATGATCAGAGCTTTCTGGATGCAAATTGCGGTGGAGCAGAGTTGAGCGCAGGCCTAGCAAGAATCGACTCTATCCTTGCATTGGCGCAGTATGATGCGCTAGACCTTCACCTCTATGACGATCCTGAAAACTGGGACGAAATCCTGGGGCACTTTCGTACTCTTACTTCTAGCCCGCTGATTGTTTCTGAATTTGGAGGTCCAAACCTCAATCTCGAACCCAAATCTGAGACTTATCAAGCCGAACGTCTAGACTACTATATCAAAAAGCTAGATAGCCTAGAGATAGCGGAGGCCTACTTTTTTCGTTTGGTCGAGGGCAGTAACAATCCTGCTCATGAAAGTTCGGGTCTCCTCACCAAAATCACCCATAGAGAGAAGGAGACATTTGAAATCTTCCGGCGATTTTCAAATCCTTAATCCTAGTTACATTTCTCAAACTTCATGATACCTAAGAAGGAACACCAAATCTAAATTCCTTTAATTATGAAGTTTAAACCTTTTATGCTGCCCGTGCTGGTAGTAATGGTGAGCCTGCTCTGGGCTTTTAAACCCTACGAAGCCAGTAAAAAGGTGATTAGGACCAAAGAAGGCGCCTATATCATACCCTCTACTGTAAAGCTTGCAGGGGCGGACAAAGAGCGGCTCCTCAAAGCCCTAAAGCGAGCTAAAGAGCCCTTGGGAGCACTAGCCTACTATGACAATGGCAAAATGCAAACTTATGGCAAGTATGATCTACGCACCTTCCGCCAGATAGGCAAAGAGTATGGAGCCAGTATGGAGCCGACTCAGGGTACGGTGATGGGATTTGTCTTGATCAAAAAGAAATTGGTTCGCTCAAAATCCAAAGACGAAAACAAGTTTAGCGAGTCCACCATCCTAGACGAAAAGGCTTGGATTACGATTGGCGGTATTCAGTCAATCGGTACTGAAGTGGATGCCATTTTAGGACGCTACGCAGATTAAGTTCGCATTTGATTCAATGCAGGGGTGTCAGTAGTGGCGCTCCTGTACCTTTCTCCTAGTCTTATGAAAAAGTATTTGTTACTCGCCTTTTTTGCCATTCACCTCTTTTGCATGATTTATAATAATATCATCATTGAGGAGCAGGTCTACTATGATTTCTTTGAGGATCGCAATGAAGCGGGCCTCGCCATGGAACTATTAGAAAAAACGGGGCCTTTTATGGATGTCTTTCGTCTCTATTCAGATTATAGCGGCGCAGAGACGGGTTATGGCTTTTATGCCCCAAATGTAGCCAGTCAGTTTCTGGTACTATATACCATCAAAGACGATGAGGGCAATGTGATAGAAACTAGCCT
>JBCAWW010000875.1:0-2941 GCA_038534415.1 Bacteroidota bacterium
TCAACTGGTATGGCATAACTGAAATGGAAAAGGCAATTAAATTTTGGAACGATTCCGCATATACCCAAATGATATTAGACAAATGGGAAGGCGACCCTAAACAGTATTTGGAATTCACCTCCCCTATCAGCCATGTCCATGACTCTAGCAGGGTCCCGATAATTAGTATCCATGGAGATCAAGATGAGAACGTTGAATTTGCGCAGGCCCTTTCCTTACACGAGGCACTAAAGGCAAAAGGCATCAAGAATAAGCTGCTGAAAATAGCTGGGAAGAAACATGGTGGTTTCACTTCAGAGGAGTATCGCTACATATTTGCTGAGATCGAGCAATTTTTTGAGTGGCAAGCTCAGCAGGACTAGAGGCTTTGCTAGTTTAGCGAAACTAAGCTATCTCGCATATCCAATTGCTGTCTTAGGTTCAGGCTTTACTGCTGCGCAGAACGCTCAGTTCTGCTCCAAAACTGTGTGGAGAGAGTGTGGAGAGAGAACCGTTCCGCGAAGCGGCAAAGCGCCTCTAAAACAAAGCTATCAGCACAGCATAAAAGGCATCGTTCTGCGAAGCAGCGAAAAAAAAACGAAAAGCATAGAAACAAAAAAGCCGGCCTATCAAAGATAGACCGACTATGTTTTTCAAGAATAAGACTAGCCTTTAGCCGATTGGATCTCTTTACGGATGTCTTGTGCGAGCATTTTAACTTCCTGCATCGCCTTACGAGCACGAGTACCAGCAGCCTTATTGCCTTTATCGTAGAACTTAGCGAAGTCATCCTCAGCGCTAATGATTAAATTCTTGAGTTGTTCGAATTTTTCCATGTTGTCCAAATTTACGTTAATGGGGGCAAGATATAACAAATCTATTTTTTTGCAAAGAAAACTAGAGCAATGTGCCGCTAAATTCGGGGTTTTTATAGCCCCCAGCCTCGATTTTAGCTCTAATCTCCTTAAAACACTCCAATGTATATTCCACATCTGCCTCAGTATGGGCCGCTGTTGGGATAATCCGCAGCATGATTACACCTTTTTCTACTACTGGATAAGCAACTCCAGAAGCGAAAATGTTGAAATTTTCACGCAAATCGCGAATCACAGCCATAGCGGTGAAGCCATCCCCTTCTAGATATACAGGGGTAACCGGAGACTGAGTATCACCAATGTCAAAGCCATTGTCCTTAAGTCCAGTCTGGAGTTTGTTGACAATGTTCCAAAGGTCAGACCTTAGTTCAGGCATAGTGCGAAGCATATCTAAGCGCTTGATAGCACCGATAGTCATCGGCATACAAAGAGACTTGGCGTAGATTTGACTACGCATATTGTACTTCAAGAACTGGATCACTTTTTTGTCCGCAGCAATAAAAGCTCCGAAACCAGCCATAGATTTGGCGAAGGTATTGAACAAGACGTCGATCTTGTCTTGCACACCAAAGTGCTCACCAGTACCAATACCCGTTTCACCCATTACTCCGAAGCCGTGAGCATCGTCGACAAATAGGCGAGCGTTGTATTTTTCTTTTAGTTCGGCAATCTTGTCTAAGCGGCCGAGGTCGCCACGCATCCCGAAGACACCTTCAGTGATGATCAAGACACCACCACCCGTCTTTTCAACGATTCTGGTAGCTTTGATCAAGCGATCTTCTAGCTGTTCCATATCATTGTGGCGAAATACAAAACGCTTAGCCATGCTAAGGTTCATACCGTCCATGATACAGGCGTGCGACAATTGGTCATAAACGATGACATCGCGGCGATCAGTCATGGTTTGCACCACCGATACACAACCTTGATAGCCAAAGTTCAGAAGGAAGGCATCTTCCTTTTGCATAAACTCAGCAGCTTGGCGCTCAAATTCCTCATGAGGATTAGAGTTACCAGTAAGCATCCGAGATCCCATAGGATATGCCAAACCCCAATCAGCAGCAGCTTCTGCGTCAGCTTTGCGGATTTCAGGATGGTTGGCCAAGCCTAGGTAAGAATTGAGCGACCAGCAAAGAACCTCCTTGCCATTAAACATCATGCGAGGTCCGATTTCTCCTTCCAACTTTGGATAGGCTACGTACCCGTGACCAATAGCGGCGAACTGCCCCAAGTCGGTCTGCATTGCGCGGTCAATTTTATCAAAGATGTCCAAGATTGTATTAGGTTATCCGTTTAATAATAGATTGATTGGGCGAAATTACAATGATTTTCTTGAATATGAAAAAGACCATTTGAATCGGATGATTTAATTTGAAATTTGGGATTTTTCAAATCATTATATAATATTGAATTCTACCCACGGTGCCCAGCTCATGCAATTTACCCCATACATTGATTCAGGCGGGATTCACATCCGCTCTAAAATATCCTTGCAGTTTGAAGAAATCTATTTAAAAGTTCTCCGCAAGGAGAACAAAATCATTTCTGATGCCGAGGTAAGAGAGCTGCCAAATACTTTTTTTTACAATCTCCATCGCCAGGAATGGGAGATGCGCGCCAAAAACCACCAGCGCCTAATGCGGTATCTCAAAAAGTTAGGGAGACCGCTCAAAATCATGGACTTAGGCTGCGGCAATGGCTGGTTGACTTATCAATTGGCTAGTATTCCTGATGCCGAGATTTGGGGCGTTGATATCAATCTTTCTAGTCTCCAACAGGCAAGGCGAGTATGTACTCAGACCAATGTGCAAATCGCCTATGGTGATATCTTTGAAAATATATTTGAAGAGGCAAGTTTTGACTTAATCATCCTCAATCAGACCATTGAGTTTTTTCCCAACCTCACTCAACTCATCAATCGTTGTCGACACTTTTTACAGTCCAACGGAGAAATTCATATCGTAGATAGCCCCTTACATCTGGAAAAAGAATTAGACTCGGCGAGACAAAAAACTTTGCATCACTTTGAAGTATTGGGAGTCCCGGAGATGTCGGTCTTATATTTTCATCATAGTCGGAATGCTATC
>JBCAWW010000876.1:0-2939 GCA_038534415.1 Bacteroidota bacterium
GCCGTTTATTTGATGATTAGCGAGACGCAAGATTTTGCGACTCCAATACGATCGAGCCCAAGGCCGCTTATTTGATGATTAGCGAGACGCAAGATTTTGCGACTCCAATACGATCGAGACCAAGGTCGCTTATTTGATGATTAGCGAGACGCAAGATTTTGCGTCTCTACGGGCGGGCAAATTCTTTGCGGGTCATCAACAAGGGGATGCCAATGAGGATCAAGGCCACTAGATTGATAAGGTAGATATTGTAGTAGGCTCCATAGAAAGCCGAAATACCTGAGTCAATCACAAACCAAGCCCCTAATCCTGACCACAGCGCTACCCATGACCACCTCTGGCGTTCCCTGAAAGGGTAAACGATAATAAAAATCATCAGGAGGTGAAAGCCCACGATGGTACCGCCGATAATGCCAAAGAGCCAGTTTTTGAAGGCGAGCATTTCTCCCGTAATCGCCTGCCCATCAAAGAAAAGCCTTTGGGTACCGGCATTGTGCAGCTCAAAGACAAAGCTATTACCGGCAAAGGCGACCAAAAGGCCAACTGCGATAGTCATGAGGTTGGCAAGTAGCAGCCATTTGCGCCAAAATTCAAAGTTTTGCTCTGACATCTCAATTGATTTAAATGATTATACCTTGCGATTCAAATTAACAGAAATACTCAAAAACCGATATGAAAAGAACCGTACTCATCACTGGAGCTACTGCGGGCATTGGTAAAGCTTGTGCCGAAATATTTGCTGCGCAGGGAGATAGATTGATTTTGACAGGCCGCCGTGCGGAACGCTTAGAATCCTTGGCCGAGAGCCTTGATACCGATGTCCAAACTTATGCTTTTGATGTGCGAGAGCTAAGCCAGGTCCAAGCTTTTGCCGCTCAATTGGAAAATGAGTGGAAGGAGATCGACATTCTGATCAATAATGCAGGACTCGCCGTCAACACCACTAAAATTCAAGATGGGCTCTACGAAGATTGGGACCGCATGATCGACACCAATGTCAAGGGCTTGCTCTATATCACGAGAGAGCTTTCACCCTTGATGATCGCGCGGGCCAAAGGAGGCCATATCATCAACATTGCCTCAATAGCTGGCAAGCAGGTTTATCCCGGTGGGAATGTCTATTGTGCCAGTAAGCATGCTGTGGACGCACTCTCTCAGGCAATGCGCATTGATATGCTAGAGCATCACATCAAAGTCACCAATATTGCACCTGGTATGGTAGACACTGAATTTTCAGTAGTCCGCTACAAAGGAGATCAAGATGCAGCCGACAATGTTTATAAAGGTTTGGATCCGCTGACCGCCAAAGATGTAGCGGATGTGGTGTTTTATGCTGCTGGCCTACCACCGCACGTGACCATCAATGATTTGGTCCTGATGCCAACAGCTCAGGCTTCGGCTTTCCACGTTCACCGCAGGTGACGTATGCTCCAAAAAATGGTCAGAATTGAGAGAATTGATCCCAATTTGAGATCATCCCATAAAAACGGGGGACATTTCGTATTTTCGTCCTTCCAAAAAGATAAAAGCAACTCGAATTATCATGCAAAAAGGATTCTATCGTATTGTCTTGTTCGTGGCCTTAATTGCTAGCGCAGCCACGCTACAAGCCCAGCAGCCTCTCGAAAATCACGAGGGGATGTGGCTGCCCTTTAAAGCAGCCGAACTCAATTATACTGATATGCAGGCCTTGGGATTTGAGCTCCCTGCCGACAAAGTATACAATGAGGAAGCCTCTAGCCTTGAAGATGCGATCGTCAAACTCAATGGCGGTTCTTGTACCGCAGAGATGGTTTCTGGTCAAGGTCTTATGCTTACCAACCACCACTGTGCTTATGATGCCATTGCTACGCTTTCGAGCGAGGCCAGTGACTATTTGACAGATGGCTTTTGGGCCATGAACCGTGGTGATGAATTACCCATTCCGGGTTCTACCGCAGGTTTTTTGATTCACTCTGAAGACGTTACGGCAAAGGTATTAGGGGAAGATGGCACCGCTGCTCCAGAAGAAATTGAAGCCGCTATCCAGACAATCGTCAAAGAAGCGACCGCTGACAATGGCTATGAAGCAGAAGTCAAAGAAGTCTTCCACGGCCTAGAGTACCACCTATTTGTGTACGAGATCTATCGTGATGTACGACTAGTGGGGGCTCCTCCTAGCTCCATCGGTAAATATGGTGGGGATACAGACAACTGGATGTGGCCACGCCACACTGGCGACTTTGCCGTTTTGCGTGTCTATGCCGGCACAGACAATAAGCCAGCCGAATACTCTCCTAACAACAAGCCATACGAGCCGCGTCACTTCCTCCCGGTTTCGATCAAAGGTGTAGAAGAAAACGATTATGCCATGGTCATGGGCTATCCAGGATCTACTTCTCGTTACCTCAGTGCTGCTGCCGTAGATTTGGCTTTGGAGCAGTCTAACCCTGACAAAATCCTTCTTTTAGGCCAGCGAACCGCTGTCATGAAAGAAGCAATGGATCAGAGCGACAAGGTACGTATCGCACTCGCTTCTAACTATGCTTCCTTGATGAACTACTACAAATACCTCATCGGTCAAACCACTATGATGAAGCGCTATGATGTAGTAGAAGAAAAACGTCAGGAAGAAAAGATGTTTGTCAATTGGGCAAACGACAATGACGATCGTGCCATGGCTTATGGTACCGTTTTGCAAGAGATTGAAGATCTGCAAGCCAACAACAAAGAGGTGGATCGCTTTATGAGCTACCTCAACTTTAGTGCTTTGGCATCGGATGCAGCCAAAACATCTTATTTCAAACTCAATCCTTTTCGACGTGTATTGAGCACCGAAGGCAATCCCGGGATGGCCGAAATGGTAGCAGCATATCAAGCGGAAATGAATGAGTCATACGAAGCTTACTTCTACGATGTAGATAAGGAAATTTTCAAAGCTACCGCAATCAGCTATTACG
>JBCAWW010000877.1:0-2935 GCA_038534415.1 Bacteroidota bacterium
GGCCAATACCTCTTGGATGGGAGTCCGATTATTGACCGCCTTGGCGGCTAAAGTGGCCATTTGCTTAAAATCCGCTGAAATCGTTGTGATACCTCCAGCGATGATTTCTTTGACTGGGCTATCATTATGAGCAATAATCCCTACATCTTTTCCGAGCTCAAATTTATTTTGCTGGACATCTTTGAGGAAACGAAACAGGCTGGTATCGCTAATAAATACGTAGGCTTTGCCTTTTTCAAGGGCGCCTTCATCATAGCGAGGCACCACTTTTGCCTTTAGCTCGTGGGATTGGGCAAATCGTTCAAAGCCTTTTAAGATGCCTTTGGGATAATCGGCATCGGCTCGATAAAACAAGATGAGCTCATCAAATCGGGCGAGTTCTGGCTTCAGTTTTTCGAGATTTTGAAAGGTCGTGTTTTCAAACTCCTGAGTAATGAAAGAGTAGCGTTCTCCGAGGGAGAGATAACGGTCCACCAACAATAATTTTTCAGGCGCTATCTGTTTTAGTCGCTCTTGGATCAGCTTTGACTGAATGGGAGCCACTACATACATCCCATACTTCTTATCAATATTGCCTAAGATCGTTTCAAAAATCTCGGGATTATTGTGGTGAAAAAATACGTCTAGTTGAATATTAGGACCTAAGCGTTCACGGAAGGTGTTATAAAAATCCTCCTGAAACATATGGAAGGCATATAATATCAGCGCCACCTTTAGCACCTGCTGGGTCTCTTCACTGACGACAAAATATCCTTTTAGCTTTTTGGATTCGACTATCCCACGATCTTTGAGCTCCTCATAGGCTTTGACAATCGTCTTGCGAGCGAAGCCCAATTCTGCTACCATTTGATTGATCGAGGGCAGCTTATCATCTTTCTGGATGATCTCAGCATCTATCGCATTGATAATTCCCTTTACCAGTTGTTCGTGCTTGGAAAGACTGTTATAGCTTTTGAGTTCGTAAATTTTGTCGTAGAGGGACAGTTGGCTCACGGTTGGGAGGGTTGAAATTAGAGGTCTAAAATAAGCTAATAGACTGCTTTGATCCAAAAGAAGCTTTTGGGAAGGCTCCCGTTTGAATTGATTTAGGAGAAGCGCATCTTATAAAAAAACTTACTATCGTGAAATACATCTCTTGTCAAGAACCAGGTAGTTTCCGCTTCGCGGAACGCTCTGCTCCTACCCCCAAAGCGGGAGAAGCCCTCCTCAAAATGACCCGTGTTGGAATCTGCGGCACCGACCTCCACGCCTATCAGGGCAATCAGCCATTTTTTAGCTATCCGAGGATATTGGGGCATGAGTTGGCGGCAGAGATTATCGAAGTCGGCCCAAACGATCAAACTCTCAAGGCGGGAGATCAGGTAGCGATCATGCCTTATTTGAACTGCGGGCACTGCATCGCTTGTCGCCACGGCAAGACCAATTGTTGTAGCACGCTCAAAGTTTTGGGTGTCCATATCGACGGCGGTATGCAAGAGATCATTAGTTTGCCTACCGATATATTGATCCCAGCCAATCACCTGAGTCCAGAGCAAATTGCCATCATCGAGCCCTTATCCATTGGGGCACATGCCGTCAGGAGGGCGCAAATTCAAAAAGGAGAGACGGTCGTAGTGATGGGTTGTGGCCCGATCGGGATCGGGATTATGCAATTGGCAAAGCTCGAAGGTGCACAAGTAATCGCCCTTGATATCAATCCTCAAAGATTGGCTTATGCCGAGAAAACCTTAGGATTGCAGCATCTGATCAATGTCCAAAATGATCCCATAGAGCAAATCAAGGCAATCACCCAAGGAGACATGGCAACTAAAGTTTTTGATGCTACAGGCAATCAAGCTTCCCTACTATCGGGGCCAGATTATTTGGCCCATGGTGGTAGCTACATTTTGGTTGGACTCCTTAAAGGCGATTTGACTTATTACCATCCGGCTATCCACGCCAAAGAGACCAGCATCCTATGTAGTCGCAATGCCACGATGGAAGATTTTGCTCGGGTGATAGAGGTATTGAGTAAGAATCAATTTCCGGTAGACCAGTACATTACGCACCGCGTGGGCTTTGGGCAGATGATTGAACATTTTGAATCTTGGATCGATCCCAAAAGCCAGGTGATGAAAGCGATGGTTAGTTTTGGCTAAGCGTTTTGCTCTATCATGAGATTAGCAAGAAACTATCACTAAGCTTTCCGTTTAGACCGCATCGCCTTTACTTTCTTGATCGAATCATCTCCGAGAAAAGCCTGGTACTGAGGATCATCAGCGGCAAAAATGGCCACCTTGCCTTCTGCATTACTATGAACGCCCCAGCCATAGCGTTTGCTCAATGGTGCAGCTCGAAAGCAGGGCTGCCCTTTAGAAAAGTATTTTTGCCGTTCTGCCTCCCAATCTGCTTTGTGAAAGCCCTTTCGAATGGCAAAAACTGAAAAAAGCACCTCGTCTGACGTATACTCATAGGGATGGTCGTAAACCATATCAAAGAGGTGATTGGCTACTGATTTTTTCTCGCCACGCATAGGAGGCACCTCACCAATTTCTGTAGGGCAGTCTTCGGCGATCTCAATGAAGGTGTTGTAATAATTCGTGCTATGCATAATGATCTTTTGGGGCAAGATAATCGCGGCTCTGACAACCCTATGTCAAAGGCTCGTTAAAATGTTTTTTGCGTTGTATCTCGACATATTCATCGAGGGTCATCTCATGTGGTTTGAACTGAGTGGATTGCACTTCTAGCTCGAGTATTCTATCAATGCGAAAATTTCGATATTCCTCCCTCAGACGACACCAAGCGATGAGTACCCAATTTTCGGCAGTATTGTGATAAATGGCAAAAGGCTCAACTTCGCGTTCACTGAAAGTGTCGCTCTCTAACTTTTGATAACGAATTTTGACTAGCTGAAAATGGGTTAGGGCGCGTTGGATTTCAGATAGGTAGGAAC
>JBCAWW010000878.1:0-2933 GCA_038534415.1 Bacteroidota bacterium
CTATAAAGGATGTAGACAAAAACCATATATATAAATAAAGCCTTCACATTTCTGTGAAGGCTTCTTCTGTGGGAACTGCTGGGCTCGAACCAGCGACTCTCCCGCTATGCGGGATGCTCTTCATCAAAGGTTGAGATCAGCTCCTCGATATATTTTCTGCTTTTCATTCTCTTAATGGCCTGTTCCCTTTGGTAGGCTTCTGATCTGGATTCGTATGATTCCCAGAATTTCAAAATCCAAGGTAGCCCTGATTTTGTTGATTTACTGCGACCTTGATTATGTCGCTTTAAGCGATCTTCAAGATCAGCTGTAATACCCGTATAATATCTATCTCTGGAAGGGCTATAAAGGATGTAGACAAAAACCATATATATAAATAAAGCCTTCACATTTCTGTGAAGGCTTCTCTTGTGGGAACTACTGGGCTCGAACCAGTGACCCCCTGCTTGTAAGGCAGGTGCTCTGAACCAACTGAGCTAAGCTCCCTTTTTAGTATATTAATCTCACAAGATTCAATGACCCTCCCGTGAAACGGAATGCTCTGAACCAAGCAAATTAAGTTGCGATTATGTTTAAAGATCGTTGCCTTTTTCTGTAAGGCCTGACAAAAGTAGGAGGTCAAATTGGAATGTGCAAATAATATTGAAAAAATATTTAGATAATATCTTGCACAAGAAAAAAGTGTGAGAAATTCGCCAAAATATTTTATTACTAGTTTATTCCAGAGGTTTGGAATTATCAATCAATTATCTAACTTATGGGCAGCCATGTTCCCTTTTGAGGAACTTTTTATTGAAACGCCATGTCACTTACACCAGTGATTTTCCTGTCATTTGCCAATGACAAGGATGATTATTTGCAAAATCTTCAGCTAGAAGAAGATGCCATTTACGGGAGTTTACAAGCTTCTCACGACTCAGGTTTTATTGAAATATACAATCGTGGTCGAGCGACCATCGACGATATATTTGCCCAATTTACACGTTACAGAGATCGGGTAGTTATTTTTCACTACGGAGGCC
The DNA here is from genome assembly GCA_038534415.1 of Bacteroidota bacterium. Lineage (GTDB taxonomy): Bacteria > Bacteroidota > Bacteroidia > J057 > J057 > JBCAWW01. The sequence continues at coordinate 1,023 of JBCAWW010000878.1, forward strand.
ATGCCAATGGATCTACCCTCCGACTCGAAGATAGCGACGCCAATTCCTCCGGTTTGGCTCAACTGCTGGGCCAACAACAAAACCTAAAGCTTGTCTTCTTAAATGGATGTTCCACGCAGGGGCAGGTAAAAGCCCTGTTAGACCATGGCGTAAAAGCCGTGATTGCTACCTCTGTACCTATTGAGGATAATAAAGCAGTAGCATTTGCGACCCAGTTTTATAAGTCTATGGCAGATAAGGCTACCATAGAAAAAGCCTTTGAAGAGTCTGTCTCACGCTTAGTCGCCGAAAATATAGTTGCTTCTGATAGCATAAAAATCCATCGAAATCTCTTCCCAATTGAGGCTGAAGAGACAAATGAAATGCCTTGGGGGCTTTATGTCAAAGACGAATCCGCCCTAAGCTGGAAGCTACCCGCCGTCGACAAAAGCGTTTTTTCGGATCCTTGGGTGGGTACCAAAATCGAAAGCCAAGATGTAAACAAGCACATAGTCTTACCCATTTTTGAGGCTATGGCTAGTTATAATGAGGCCTTCGCCGAACAATTAAACTTTTACCGCATCTCCCAGAGCGCTGCGATGATCGATATGCTATTCCGGCAGATGATGGATCTGATCATCAAACACTTTCCTTGGCCGATTGGCATCAAACTTCGGACCTTGTTTAGTAGTGATGATGCGATGATTCGCAAGAGTCCAAAGCGTTTACAAGCGATCGTCAGTACCTATATTAGGCTTTCTCGTTTCCTATGTTATTGCCTTTTCTCACAGCTTTGGGATGAGCTTGATCCGCTAAACGATAAACCTGAATTCAAAATCAATGCGGGTTATAATGCTGATTTTGAAGATTTTTTCAATCTGAGTCCTGATTCTCGCAAAACTTATGACTATTTGCGGATGATGGGCCGCCTTACCCGCATTTTTCAAGAAGTAGGGATCACCCCTTTTATGGAGCAGTTTTCGACTATCCATGAGAGTGTTGAAGCGCAGGATGAATTTTATAAGGCCTACATCTATTTAGAGGACGTTCGTAACCGAATCTTTAAAGGCGAAATTATCGATTCGGAGATTGGAGATATTTGCGACAAAGCTGAGTTTAGTCTCGGCACCTTACTCAAAAAATGCGCCTTCCTCGTTACCTATCAATTGATTTCGGTTAAGGATATCGGGGTTTCCAATCAGCGTCGTCAAAAACCTCGCTTCAAACACCAGATGGGAGTCCTCGCGGGCGTAGCCATCGAAGTGATGGAAGGGACCCCCAAAGACTATCTCGAATTTACCGATAGCCATTCAGTATTACTGGTCAAAGGGATCGATGAGATGGGCAGTAATCTCAATCTCACGCCTTTTATCATTGATGAAAATGCCTTTAAAAGCATCAATGTCCCCAAAATCTATATGTATGCCTTCAATCTAGATTCGGATGCATTCTTTTATACCCATGTAGATAATGATGGTGTCAATCCCGTCCCAGAACTCATGACTTCGGCTGACAAATACCCCTATCTCAAGGAGTTGTTTACCCTTTTCCGCGCAGAGATTTCCGAGGCTCTGCAATAATTCTTTTGTGCCTTATTTTCCCTTAGACCTAAGCTACTATTAAACAATGGAGACGACCCTAAGCGCTAAGGAATCTCAACAAAGCCCATTTAAGTTCCTAGACTCCTACGAAAAGGAGGATAAGGACAAATTCTTTGGCCGCGAAAAGGTGGTCGATGAACTCTATGAGCGCATTTTTGAAACAAAAATGATGCTCCTTTATGGTGCCAGTGGGGTGGGGAAAACCAGTATTATTCGCTGCGGACTCGCCAATAGATTTAATCCACCTCAGTGGATGGATTTATTCGTTCGCAAACGCGAAAATATCAATGAGACCCTATATAATACAATAGCTGATAAAATCCGCGAGGCA
>JBCAWW010000879.1:0-2932 GCA_038534415.1 Bacteroidota bacterium
CAATTATCCCAAAGGTCTTTTGGATTGGGCCGACGAAATTGGTATCGCTGAATGTGTGCTACGTATGGATACGCTTTATCACGAATACCGCGAAGACCGCTACCGCTGTAGCCCACTCCTTCGCCGTATGGCTCGTAACAACGAAACTTTCTTCAACTAATATAGATGCAAAAGCAAACTTATATCATAGATGGTATCCGCACTGCAATCGGCAACTTTGGCGGGACCTTAGCCAAGCTTCGTACTGATGATCTTGGGGCTCATGTGATTCGCGAGCTCTTAGCCCGCAATCCCGCAGTGCCAATGGAGGCATACGAAGATGTGATCTTTGGTTGTGCCAATCAGGCGGGTGAAGACAATCGCAATGTAGCGCGTATGTGTTCGCTTTTGGCTGGGCTACCTTGGTCGGTACCAGGCGAAACCGTCAACCGTCTCTGTTCTTCGGGTATGTCGGCCGCTATCCACGCGCATCGCGCGATCCAAACGGGTGATGGAGATGTCTTTATCTCTGGTGGCGTCGAAAATATGACCCGCGGCCCTTGGGTGATTTCCAAAGTGTCCAAGCCTTTTGGTCGCGATGCGCAGATGCATGATAGCAGCTTTGGCTGGCGCTTTATCAATCCTAAGATGGAAGCCCTCTATGGCACAGATGGTATGGGACAAACCGCCGAAAACTTAGTGGAGAAATACGGCCTTACTCGCGAAGCTCAAGATGCTTATGCCTACCACTCTCAACGCAAAGCTGCTGCGGCCCGCGAAAGTGGACGCCTCGCCAAAGAGATTACGCCTATCAGCATTCCGCGTCGTAAGCAAGAAGATTTGATCTTCGATCAAGATGAATTTTTACGCCCCACTACTACTACCGAAGTCTTGGCTAAGCTCCGTCCGGCTTTCAAAAAAGAAGGTGGCTCCGTTACCGCAGGTAATGCATCAGGACTCAACGATGGTGCGGGGGCTCTTTTGATTGCTTCCGACTCAGCCGTCGAACGCTACGGTCTAAAGCCCATGGCTCGGATTGTCAGTTCGGCCGTAGTAGGGGTCGAGCCGCGTATCATGGGGATTGGCCCAGTACAAGCCTCTAACAAAGCCTTAGCAAAGGCTGGCCTTACGATGGATCAGATGGACATCATCGAGATCAATGAAGCTTTCTCGGCTCAAGTGCTCGCTTGCTTGCAAGCCTGGGGATTGGATGCAGAAGATCCTCGCATCAATCCAAATGGTGGTGCCATTGCGATTGGACATCCACTGGGGATGACAGGCTCACGTATCCTACAAACTGCTGCCATAGAGTTAGAGGAGCAGCAAAAGCGATATGCTCTTGTTACACTTTGTGTCGGGGTTGGGCAAGGTTATGCGACGATTCTCGAAAGAGTGTGAAAAATTTAAACCACCCCTGGCCCCTCCTTGGGAAGGAGGGGAAATGTGAAGATGAAAGATTCTGAAAAAAATAACCCCCTGCTCCCTCTTTGGAAATGAGGGGTAGCGATCCCGATTCATCGGGAGAACAGGGTGGTTCAAGCAATAGATTAAAATGGCAACTAAACTCCAAAATTACGCCCTCGGTCAGTGGCAAGAGCACGCTGGCGAAGGCATACCTCAATATCACGCGATCACAGGTGAAGTGATCTATACTGCTGGCAGCGAAGGCCTTGACTTTGCCGAAATGATGGCTTATGCCCGCTCGGTCGGCAATCCTGCGCTACGCAAAATGACCTTCCAAGAACGTGGCCAGATGATCAAAAAACTGGCTTTGTTTCTTCATGAGCGTCGTAAAAGCTATTATCCTATCTCTTACCAAACTGGTGCGACCAAAAGTGACAGTTGGGTAGACATCGATGGTGGTATTGGCAATCTATTTGCCTATGCTAGCCTGCGCAAACGCTTCCCCAATGAATCTTACTATGTCGATGGTGAGTTTGCCAATCTATCGCGGGAAGGGACTTTTATTGGGCATCACATCATGGTGCCCAAGCGTGGTGTGGCGATTCATATCAACGCCTTTAACTTTCCGATTTGGGGCATGCTCGAAAAGTGTGCCGTCAATTGGTTGGCTGGCGTACCGGCTATTGTTAAGCCTGCCGAGCAAACCTCCTTTTTGACCGAAGCCATGGTCAAGGATATTATCGGATCAGGCATCTTGCCAGAGGGATCACTTCAGCTAATTACGGGTTCTGGGGTAGGCATTTTGGAATCCGTAACCGATCAAGATATCGTGACTTTTACGGGCTCGGCTTCGACGGGGCGTTTGCTGAAAGCGCATCCTCGTATCATCCAAGAAGCGGTTCCCTTTACGATGGAGGCAGATTCTCTGAACGCTGCGATCTTAGGAGAGGACGCCGTTCCCGGAACGGAGGAGTTCAATCTTTTTATCAAAGAGGTTAGAAGAGAGATGACTTCAAAGTGCGGGCAAAAATGTACCGCCATTCGTCGCATCATCGTACCTGAAAAGCTAGTAGAGGATGTGCAAATCGCCCTTGCCAAGCAACTCGCCAAAACCACCATCGGTAGCCCGACAGAGGAAAGCGTTCGCATGGGTGCGCTCATCAACAAAGAACAAGTCCAAGAAGTCCGTCGCCGTGTCCAAGAGCTAGCCGAAGAGTGTGAAATCGTCTATGGCGATCTCGATGCCGAAATGGAAGCGGTAGGAGCGGAGTGGAATAAGGGTGCCTTTATGGCTCCTGTATTGCTTCGCAATGACGATCCCTTCAAAAAGCAGCGTTCGCATGAAATCGAAGCTTTTGGCCCTGTGAGTACCATTTTGCCCTATAAATCTTTGGAGGATGCGATAGAACTCGCCAAAATGGGCAAAGGCTCTTTGGTAAGCTCCATCACTACTTTTGACGATCAGATTGCCAGAGAATATGTGTTAGGCGCAGCCTCTCACCACGGTCGTATTTTGGTGCTCAATCGCGAGTCCGCTAAGGAAAGCACC
>JBCAWW010000880.1:0-2929 GCA_038534415.1 Bacteroidota bacterium
CCATTTCGCGGACAAGTTTTTCGATGTTTTTGACAGCTTCTCTATCAAAAGTTGAATCAACAGTAAAATCTACGACTTCGCCACCAAGAGCGAGGAAGGTCGAGCGGAAAGACTGAGCGAGTAGTTCCGTCGCAGCTCGTTGGTCTGACCAAATAGCGACTTTATTGAGTTTGAGACTATCTTTTGCAAAGAGCGCCATGCGAACGCCATGCTCCTCCACTGCTGGGTGAGCCAAGAAGGTTTGGTTTTTGCTGCGAACCAATTCGAAGGTAGGACTCAAAGGAACCACCTGAGGAACTCTCATCATTTCTGACCAAGCGCTCAATTGTAGAGATTGTTGGTTGTAAACATCTCCAATCAGCATATCTGGTCGAAACTCGGATAAATCATAGATAATTTCTTCCGTCGCCATCGAATCCCTTTGAGAATCCATTACCCTGATAAAAACCTTTTTTCTACCCAGATCTTGATATTCGCGTAAGGCAGCCTCAAAGCCTTCATAAAACTCCAGCGCTAGTTTGGTCTTGCCAGGGATAGCCTTTAAGGAATCGATCTCATAAGAGCTCAACTGGCTATAGTGAATGGGGAGTACCATGGCTAGCTTTAGGACGGAGCGTTCCGCGACAGCGGTAGTCACAACATCCTCAGCCAAAATACGCTCTAGATAGGGGATGTCGTTACCTCCCATCCACAAGAAATCACCATAATATGACTCGGCATCTTCTTTACGCCCTCTGTCTACCAATTGATAGATGAGTGGTACCAAGAAAAGCTCTTTTTGCTCCAGTTGAGCGTCATCGTACATACGCTCCAAATCCATCAGATCTGCGCCTTCAAACGTAAAAGCACGTACCGCCTGCAAAGCATCATCTCTTAGCTCAGGATCACGAGCGGAACTTTCTAATTCGAGCAACTCGAGTAAGCCCGTCTGCTGAAGATTGTAAGAATCTCCTTTGAGATAGATCAGAGCGCGATGGTATACAGCATCTTCTACATATCGGGAGAGTGGATATTCGCCAATGATTTCTTCAAATCGTCTTAAAGCCAATTTTTCTTGTTGGCCCTGCATGGCGGCAACTCCCGATAGATATACAGCGGCAGTCGTTCCCTGATGGAAGGGACGATCAATGGCGGACTCGAAGGCATCCCACGCTAATTTGTAATTACCGGCACGAAGAAAGCGTTTGCCTTGAGCGATCAAATCCTGGGCGACAGGATCTATTTTTAGCTCCTTGTTACGTTGTGCCTGCAAAGGATTGGCAAATAGTAAACAGATCGCTAGCCCTATAAAAATGATAAGATTTCCTTCCTTAAGCCTCATATTTATTCCCATTCAATTGTTGCCGGCGGTTTAGAGCTAATATCATAAACCACTCGGTTGACGCCCTTGACCTGATTGATAATCCGGTTAGACATCTCAGCGAGGAAATCATATGGCAAACGAGACCAATCGGCGGTCATACCATCACGGCTTCCTACAGCTCTTAGTGCAACTACTTGTTCATAGGTGCGCTCATCTCCCATTACTCCGACAGAAGCAATTGGCAGCAGTACCGCAAAGGCCTGCCAAACATCATTATATAAGTTAAATTCTTTCAATCCATTAATAAAGACGGCATCTACTTCCTGAAGTAACTTAATACCGGGCTTGGTAATTTGCCCAATGATACGGATAGCGAGGCCGGGACCGGGGAAGGGATGGCGACCAATAAATTGCTCTTCCAAACCAAGATCTCGTCCGACTTTGCGGACTTCATCTTTAAAGAGATTACGCAAGGGTTCAACCACTTTCATATTCATCTTTTCAGGCAAGCCTCCCACATTATGATGCGATTTTATGGTAGCAGAAGGGCCTTTGACGGATACACTTTCTATCACATCAGGATAAATAGTACCCTGTGCCAAGTACGAAATTCCGTCCAGTTTATTGGCTTCTTGTTGAAATACCTCAATGAATACACGGCCGATGATCTTACGTTTGGTCTCAGGATCGCTAACCCCTTCGAGCTCACTCAAAAATCGTTCGGAGGCATCTACCCCAATCACATTGAGTCCCAGCACCTTGTACTGCTCCAAGACCTGAGAAAATTCGTCTTTTCGTAGAAGTCCATTGTCAACGAATATACAATAAAGATTTTCTCCGATTGCTCTATGGATCAAACTAGCCGCCACAGTAGAGTCAACACCTCCTGAAAGGCCGCAAATCACTCTCTCATTACCAAGTTCTGCCTTCAAATTGTCCACTGTCTCATCAATAAAAGCAGCAGGCGTCCAATCGGGAGCGATATTGCAAATATCAATCAGAAAGTTTTTCAGGATTTGAGCCCCTTCTAAAGAGTGCGTTACCTCTGGATGAAACTGCAGGCCATAAATCGCTTTAGATTGATGCTGATAAGCGGCTACTTCAACAGATTCGGTGCTACCAATCAGTTCATATCCTTCAGGCAAACCCATGATGGTATCGGCATGGCTCATCCAGACTTGAGATTCGTTGGAGATCCCTTGCAGGAGAACGTTTTCCTTTACCGAATGGAGTCGGGCCCGTCCATATTCACGTTTGGAGGAGGTTTGTACTGATCCTTGGTATTTTTTAGCGATCAATTGAGCGCCATAACAGACTGCTAATACAGGAATTTGTCCTAAAACTCCTTCTAAATTAAGGTCTGGGGCACCCTCTTGATTAACTGAGCAAGGACTCCCTGAAAGAATAACACCTTTAACGGAATCGTCTAAAACGCTACTAAGCGGAGTGTGATAGGGATGAATTTCGCAATAAACACTTTGCTCTCTCACGCGTCTCGCAATCAACTGCGTATACTGGGAGCCAAAATCTATAATGAGGACTTTGTGATTCATGGCCAAAATTATCACATTCAAAGCAGGTCGCCAAACTAAAGTCTCATTCAGATTTCATTATAAATGAATGAGT
>JBCAWW010000881.1:0-2927 GCA_038534415.1 Bacteroidota bacterium
TACAAACTCAAAAAGTAAGCCTGGAGAGCATCTACAAAGTCTACAGTTTTAACAGCACTGGCTTTGTGATGGGCGTCTTAAGTTTTGGGATACCTTTAATTGTGATTTTTATGATCATTTTGGTACTCCGAGCGCTTTATCGTAGAATTAGCCGCAAAGCATAATTCAGATCCTATGAAACGATTACTCTTCCTTCTCCTCATTACTTCTTTTAGCAGTCTCATCGCCCAAGATGTCGATCTCAAAGCTGTCGATCGCTATCTCAACAATGCGCGCATGAAGCATGGCATACCGGGCTTAGCGGTAGCCATCGTCAAAGATGATTCGGTAATATTTGCAGAAGGATATGGTTTTCAGAACGTTAGAACTGCTTCTGCCGTCAGCCCACAATCACTTTTTGGGATTGCCTCTTGTACCAAAGCCTTTACGGCAGCCGCCATCGGTATGCTTGTAGACGAAGGTAAACTCAATTGGGACGATCGGGTGATAGACTACCTCCCTTGGTTTGAACTGCATGATCCTTATGTCACTCAAGAACTGAGAGTGATAGACTTGTTGTGTCATCGCTCGGGCTTAGGCACCTTTGACGGAGATCTACTTTGGTATGGTACTGATTATAGTATGGAAGAGGTGGTGCGTCGAATCAAGCATCTGCCTTTGGATCATGGCCCTCGCTACCAGTTTGGCTATCAAAATATCATGTATATCACCGCTGGCCTTTTGATCGAGCGGATCACCGGAGAATCTTGGCAGCGTTTTATTAGCAAACGATTGCTGGAGCCACTGCGCATGAACCATAGTACCACCGGCACCGATAAGATTGTTGGCGCCTTGGCGGCTGATCGCGCTTTTCCGCATATCGATGGCGAAGTCTTTCCGGAAATCGATTATAGCAATGCCGCGCCCACTGGAGGGATCAATAGTAGCGTGATGGATTTGAGCCATTGGCTGAGGTTTTGGCTCAATGAAGGCGTTTACGAAGGCGATACCCTCATCAGTCCTGCCACCTATCGCAAACTCATCCAACCACATACCTTGATCAATCCGGGCTTTTTGGAGTCCCAAGGCAATGCACATTACAAAGCCTATGGCCTAGGTTGGTTTTTGTACGACTATGCCGGTACTCAGGTAATAGAGCATGGCGGTGGTTTGCCGGGTTATCTATCCAAGGTCGTTTGGTTGCCAGAGGAAGAATTGGGTTTTGTGATCCTCACTAATGGTATGACTTCCCTCTACGAAGCGGTCAAACTGTACTTATTGGATCAGCTTACTGGGCAGGAAGAGCAGGATTGGGCCGCTACATTTCAAAATTATGAGAGCCAGAGCGCCAAGGCTCAAGAGGAAGCCCAAAAAGCTTTTGAAGCTGCGAGAGTCCCGGATACTCAGCCTTCCCATGATTTGTCCGCTTATGTGGGAACCTACACTGATCCGATGTACGGTGATGCCGAAATAAGCCTCAAAGAGGGGGTATTGTACTTTTCACTTTTGCCAACCAAAGCCCTCTTTAGTGGCAATCTGGAGCATTGGCATTATGATAGTTTCCGTATCCGCCTCAAAGACCCCTTCCTACCGCCGGGCCTACTTATTTTTGAAACCGATGGCAAAGGAGAGATTAGCGGCTTTAAGATAGATCTACCGAATAACGACCTTCACTTTTCTAATTTGCATTTTTTGCGTTAGGGTTACCGCTTCGCGGAACGCTTCTCTCGAGCCCCGTAAATGAGGAAAAGGAGCATGCTCCTGAGGCTCCAAGTACAGGGATACTTTGAGCAAACCGGATTTCGATTTTGAAAGGCTGGGAAGCGGTGCTGCTCAGGAGAGGGAATCGTTCTGCGCAGCAGTAAAAAACAAAAAAAGGGAGCAAACCTGTGGAAATCAGCCCTTTGATATTGGCGCTTCTTGGCTCGCTAACCCGCTTTGAGCACATTGAGCAGGGCGTCTTTGCGACTGCGTGAAACACTGAGTTCGGTACCATCGGTAAGCTTGACGATACCGCCATCTCCGCGTTGGTATTGGAGAACGTAATCCAAATTGATGAGATGAGAGCGGTGTATCCGCATAAAACGGTGAGATTCGAGTAAATCCTCTACCTCCTTGAGTAGGCGTGTAGCGAGAATAGAAAGCCCATCTCGGGTAAATACGCGGATATAATTGCCCTCGCTTTCGCAGCGCATGATGGCCTCGATCGGGATAAATTGATAGCCTTGATGGGTCGGAATGGCCAGTTTTTGCAGTTCCTTTTCTTGAACCAAGAAATTATCAATCAGCCCTAAATAGCGTTTTTTAAATTGTTTGTCTTGTAGGTTTGTCTCGGCTTTCAGCACTGCCTCTACCAATTCCTGAGCATCGACCGGTTTAAGGATATAATCCAAAGCCGAAAATTTGATTGCCTTGATCGCATATTGGTTGAAAGCGGTTACAAAGACCACCTGAATAGGGAGATCAAGCGGACGGAGTTTTTCCAATAAGCTAAAACCATCTCCGCCGGGCATTTCGATATCGAGCAAAATCAAATCTGGCCTCAGCTGCACCACGAGCGGGAAGGCTTGTGCTACGGTATTGGCGGTCCCTACGACCTCAATCTGAGGACAATATTTTTTGATTATTGCTTGCAAGGTCCGGATGCCGAGGGCACTATCATCCACTATCAGGGTTCTCATCTTTGTAAAAATGCCTAAGTTTTTTAAAAAACGTGCTGTATTGGTAACATTATTTGCACTTTGGTCCCTGGTGAATGGGGTTGCATAGGATGTAAATCATCTATCTGAATCTGTATGGGGGTCTCCTTGAGCAGGGTTTGGAGCTGTATACGTTCTTCAACGATCTGCATACCTCTTGATACGTGAGATCGCTGTGTTTGGCTTTGCATTTGTTTCATATTGGCTCGTCCGATGCCATTGTCGCCAATTTCACAATAGAGAAATCCC
>JBCAWW010000882.1:0-2925 GCA_038534415.1 Bacteroidota bacterium
GCATTGATCGAAGCAGCCCTGCCAGGGCAGGAAGCTGTCTTATCAGTAATTGGGATCCGCCAATTCAAAGGTCCTATAACTTTACTCTCCACTGGCATCCGAAATATCATTAGCGCCATGAAAAATAAAGGCGTCAAACGATTGGTTACCATCACGGGAGCAGGGATCCTACAGGAAAATGATTGGCAAATAGTAATGGAATCACTCAGTTTTCCCCCAAATTTGCAAAATATCTCATTGGATCACCTGAGAGTTTGGGAGTTACTAAAGATTAGTGATTTGGATTGGACCATCGTGTGCCCTGCATTTATGCACCAAATAGAGAAGGCTACAGATGATTATATTGTTGCGGCTGATTACTATCCCAAAAACGCGCGAAATGAAGCCTCTGTTAAGGCTGTCGCAGACTTTATGATCAAAGAAAGTTCTGAGAACAAATTTTTAAACAAACGGGTTGGTATAGCAAGCCCAATAGATTGAGATAAGGGTTTCCTTTATTTCAAATTATCGTCTATCTTTGGGCCTCAAGCCTCAATATCCTGACATTCAAAGCAAATGAAAATAGGCATTATCGGAACCGGAAACGTAGCCAAAGGACTCGGCAAATCACTGACTCACCATGGCTACCATGTAATGTTTGGTTCTCGCGACCCTCAAAAAGCAAATGCGCTCGCCGGTGAAATGGAGCATTTCGCTCAAGGTGGCACAGTAGCAAACACCATCCATTATGGTGAAATCGTAATCATCGCTGTTCCTTACAAAGCAGTTGAGGCGACTCTCCGAAACATTGATACCTTCCGCGACAAAGTAATCGTCGATTGTACCAACCCAATCATATTTGGCGATATGGCAGAGCTTGCCATCGGTCATACTACCTCTGCCGCAGAGCAAATCGCAAAGATGGTTCCCGGTGCTCAGGTAGTAAAAGCATTCAATACCAGCTTTGCCAATCACATGGAAAACGGACCTTATTTTGGGCCGCATGATGCAAGCATGTTCTACTGTGGCGATGATGAGGAAGCCAAAGAATCTGTTTGTAAATTGATCGAGGCTGTTGGTTTCGAGCCTGTAGATTGTGGACCATTGGATAGTGCCCGTATGCTTGAGCCTATGGCAGCATTGATCATCCGCTTAGGTTACAATCTTGGTATGGGCAACGAAATTGCCTTCAAGTTGCTCAAGCGCGACTAAGCCTTTTTTTAGTCCGTCAGACTTATATTTCATGACTCCACGCTATCAGGCCCTCGCACTTATTCGTAAGCGCTCCAAGCATGAGCCTGAAGCTTCGAACGTGCGCCCCAGCGAACTCTTTGGTGTCAATGTGTTCTCCCGAAGGATGATGAAACAATATCTTTCTTTGGACATATTTGAAGCCCTACAACAGAGTATCGTTGAAAGACGAACCCTCGATCGTGCGATCTCTGGCCCAGTAGCCAATGGCATCAAGGCGTGGGCCATAGACCAAGGAGTTACCCATTATACACACTGGTTTCAACCTTTAGGAGGGCGTACCGCCGAAAAGCATGAGTCCTTTCTTGAGTTGACCAATGGAGAAGTAATCGAAAAATTTTCAGGGGAAGAGCTCAGTCAGCAAGAACCTGATGCCTCTGCTTTTCCTTCTGGTGGGCTGCGCCGAACCTTTGAAGCTAGAGGCTTTACTGCCTGGGATTGTAGCTCTCCTATCTTCATCTCCGAATCAAAATATGGGAAAACACTTTGTATCCCTACCATCTTTGTTTCTTACAATGGGGAAGCATTGGATTATAAAATCCCCCTGCTGAAATCCATCGCTTCTCTCAATACCATTGCCACCCAAGTGGCGCAGTATTTCGAACCCAAGGTAAAGCGCGTCTATCCTTCCTTGGGGATGGAACAAGAGTATTTCCTTGTCGACGAGGCTTTATATGAACTTCGACCTGATTTAGTGCAAACGGGTCGGACCTTATGTGGCTACCACCAAGTCCATAGTTTTCAATCTGGTGAGCAATACGCTGCAGCAATCCCAGAGCGAATTAGTGCCTTTTTCAATAGTCTTGAAAACCAATGCCTGAAGCTGGGTATCCCTCTCAAAACTCGTCATAACGAGTTAGCACCTGGTCAATTTGAAGTAGTACCCCAGTATGAGCCTATCAATGTTGCTATTGATCATGGCTTGATGCTCATGGAGCTTATCGATAAGGTGGCGCGTGAGCATAATCTCCGGGCTATCCTGCACGAAAAACCCTTTCAAGGACTCAATGGCTCCGGTAAGCATAGCAATTGGTCTCTGCACACAGATACCGGCATCAATCTTTTGGCTCCAGGCAAAGATCCCATGGGCAATTTAATGTTCCTTACTTTCTTTGTCGCGGTCCTCAAGGCCGTAGCCACCCATAGCGAGCTATTTCGGGCAAGCATCTCCTCTGCTGGCAATGACCTGCGACTCGGTAAGTCTGAGGCGCCTCCTTCCATTTTGTCTGTTTTTGTCGGTAAATACCTAGGCAAGATCCTACAAGATATCGAGACACCTCCGCGTCGGCGCCGCAATGATGATGTAAGTGAATTGATGCACCTCGGTATCAGCGAGATTCCCGAAATCCTTTTGGGGAATACTGACACCAATCGTACCGCCCCTTTCGCCTTTACTGGCAACAAGGTGGAGTTCCGCGCAGTGGGAGCCGCAGACAACAGCTCCTTTGCAATGACGGTATTGCATACAACGCTTACCCAACAATTACAGAGATTCAAGAGAAGGGTTGACTCTAAAATGAACCGCGGCAGGGTCAAGGAATCCGCTTTGTTGGATATGATTCGAGAATATATCCAAGAAAGTAAAGATATCGTGCTCGAAGGGGATAGCTATAGTGAAGCATGGATCAAAGAAACTCAAAAACGTAAATTATTTGATCCGCCTCATACTCCAGCTGCATTGGAGGGCCTGATTTC
>JBCAWW010000883.1:0-2925 GCA_038534415.1 Bacteroidota bacterium
AGCATCTTCCCTAGACATTACTATCAAAGGTTAAGGGAAGATGCTGTACAGAAGCTGAGGTTAGGATAATTTCAAATACTAAATTCGCTTGGTGTAAGATTTTCTTTAAGCGAACACCCAAATATACACGTATAATATATTACACACAAATAATTATTAATATTTTTGAAAAATATTACATGCGCTTTACAGAGCCGAACGCAAATCACAAAACACAAAACACTAACAATCAGATACTTAACATAAATAAAGGGAAATAAAAATCATTCTTTCCATTTATTCTTTCTTTAGCATATTTTATGAACGCGTATCTCCCCACATCTTAGAATCAAACCAAAAGTCAAGCAAAATGCGCTTAGAGAGCAGAGATATGGAGTAAGAATTGGGTGATAAAGCGGCTCCAAGGTTGTGAAAGAGAGCCTTGACTAATACTTTTGATCAAAACCAACCCTCGACATGAAATCCTTTTCTAGCTTCCTCCTCCTCTTTTGTTTGAGCTTTCAATGGGCTTGTGCCCAAAAAATTGTTGTGCCTGCGGGACACGCAAACCTTAAGGCAAAAGGCAAGAATATTTATCTCGAAGTTGATGGCAATCGAATCCCAGAGGTAAAGACTGAGCCTTTCTTTAGTGTAGCCCGAGCACAGGGGGACCCCAAAGGCACCAAAGACGGCCTTTATTTTGATTTTGGCGCTTCTGCCCTCAACGGTACCCTCTATTATGGGTTGATACCTTATGGAGATAGCAAGCACCCACAGCCTGTATTTTTCAAAAGCACCTCTCAAATATTAGGCGGCAGAGCGACCATCCTGATCGGTCAGTATCTTCGCGGAAGATATGATATGGTAGGCTGGGAAGAATCTGGCGTTGGAGTTATTGGCTATAGAATTGTGGACGAAAAAGGGGTTTTCTTATACGAAGGTCGAGTACGCTTTAGAGGCACTGGCCCTTTTGAAGTAGCCCCTAGCCTGACTGAGGGACCTTTTGTCAATTTGCTCAGACCTTATGGAGCCACGATTTCTTTTGAGACGAATCGTTCGCTGCAGGCGACAGTCGAAATAAATGGCAAGCGCTTTACTCAAAATGGTGAATCCGAGCATCATGAAATCACTCTCAGTGGTCTAGCACCCAATACGACTTATGACTATACCGTCATTTATGATGATTTTCAGGAGACTTATGCTTTGACTACGGCTCCGGTTCCCGGAACGCGAGAGCCCTTTAGCTTTGCTTATGCTTCTGACTCTCGTGGTGGCCAAGGTGGAGGGGAAAGAGACATCTACGGTGCCAATGCCTATATCATGAAAAAGATCATGGCGCTGGCAACATTTAAGGATATATCCTTCATGCAGTTTTCAGGGGACTTGATCAACGGCTATTGCCTGCATCCTGAAGAAATCAATCTCCAATACAAAAACTGGAAGCGCGCGATAGAACCTTTTGCGCATTACTACCCAGTTTATATTTCAATGGGAAATCACGAAGCACTCAACCGTCGCTTTGACGATACCCAAAACAAAAAGGTCTACTTGATCGACCGTTTTCCCTATGATACCGAATCAGGAGAAAAGCTTTTTGCAGACAATTTTGTCAATCCAACCAATGGGCCCGAAAGTGAAGACGGAGCGACTTATGATCCAGATCCGGAGACGCAGGATTTTCCCTCCTACTCGGAGAACGTTTTCTATTATACCTACGACAATACGGCAGTAGTCGTCATGAACTCTGATTATTGGTATGCCCCCACTACGGGCAACATCCCTTATATAGGTGGCGGTCTACATGGTTATATCATGGATCAGCAATTGGCTTGGTTAGAGAAAACCATTGCAGACTTAGAAGCGGATACAAATATAGATCATGTCTTTATTACCCAGCATACTCCTTTTTTCCCAAATGGCGGGCATGTAGGCGATGATATGTGGTATCGCGGCAATAATGACTACCGTCCTTGGGTAAATGGCAAACCTTTGCCCAAAGGGATCATTGAGCGTAGAGATCAGCTCCTAGATATCATTGTCAACCAGAGTTCAAAGGTTATCGCCATCCTAACGGGTGACGAGCACAATTACTGCCGCACAGAAATCGGTCCCAATACCAATATCTATCCCGATGACTACAGCACTCCCAAAACTGAGCTGAGTCGTACTATCTGGCAAATCAATAATGGAGCGGCTGGTGCCCCTTATTATGCACAGGAACAAACGCCTTGGACGCCCATGGTAAAGGGTTTTACTACGCAAAACGCTTTGGTCCTTTTTCATGTAGAAGGAGATAAGATCAAAATGGAGGTAAGGAACCCAGACACCCTCGAAGAAATTGATGAGTTACAACTGAGATAGTCTCGTATAATCGCTCATTCGTATAGGTAGAAATACAGTATTTTCAGCCAAGGAACTATTTTGGATGCCAGATAATTGACACATAAGGACTTTTCTCATTTTCTTATTAATGAGAAAACGCCCTTTCAAATGCTTAATAATCAGACCATTCAAGCGGCTCCGATTGATCCCGGAGACTGGCAAGAACTCCTAGGCTCTATTGCTTTAGAGAGTTGTGTATTATTTGTCGGACCGGGTGCGATCGTAGATGATGTTGGTGTTCCGCTGCGCGAACGTCTCCTCTCTATCCTCAAAGGTCAACTCCCTCAGGGTACTTTTGAAGACAGTCATAGCTGTTGGTGGCGAATTATTGTAGCGGATAAACAGGCAAGATTGGTAAATAGTGGCTTTAGACAGACTTTAAATCGGTTTATATTATCAAGGTAGCAGTCATTGCACTTTTGGCATTTAACAGCTTAGGGTTATATGGAGGGGTTTTGATTGCAGAGAGATTTATTGCACGTAAATTCTTTTTTCCAGTGCCGGCTCCAATTGAATCATCCTTTATTGGCGGTATCAATAAGGATAGATTCTTCTAAACAAGAA
>JBCAWW010000884.1:0-2924 GCA_038534415.1 Bacteroidota bacterium
GAGTAGGTTTTCTCCGCTTATGCGAACGGTAACCACATACTCCTTTTGCTCAATGTCCAAGGGAGTGCCCAGCAATAGTCCGGTCATACCTATGACTGCATTCATAGGGGTGCGGATTTCATGGCTCATGGTCGCGAGGAAATCAGCCTTGGCTTTTGCGGCTTGTTCAGCGGCTAGTTTGGCTTTCAATAGACTCTCTTCGGCCCATTTGCGCTCACTGATGTCGTGGAAGGTAACATTGAGGCCATCGCCTAATTTTACCCCTACAGTATTCATCCACATCCTTAGCCCCGTCTCATCATCATCTAAATAGTGCTCTACATTGAGTAGTTCGCCATTTTCGACTACGTTTTTGTAAAGGTGGAAGAGTCCATTTTCCCGATAATCGGGTAGCTCTTCGAGAAGACGTTTCCCGATAAGATGAACATTCTCTTTGTCAAGCATCTTTTCTGCAGACTTATTTACCAAAGTCCACATAAAGTCCACGATTTTGCCTTGAGTATCACGGATCGTCTCTAAGGCCATGATCCCATTCTGGGAACTATTGAGCACCCCTTCTAGCGTTTCTTCGGTACGTTTACGGTCGGTGATATCGCTCAACATGCCGATCAGGCCGATCAGGTTGCCTTCATCATCCTTGATGGCATCTGCCCGAAAATTGATATAGAGTTCCTTGCCTCCTTTATCAAACATATGGCATTCTTCCTGCCAAGTAGCTCCTAGCTTGATGCTTTTAAGGATGCGGGATGCTTTTTGACCGTCTCTAAACAAGCGCTCAAAGCCAAATATTTCCCTTAGTTCTTCTACTTCATATTGAAACAAGCGGCTAAAGGCCTCATTGTGATATATGCTGCGTCCTTCTCGGTCGGTTATGGCAATGGCCTCTCCAGTACTTTCTACGGCCTTACGAATCTTAACGAAGTCTTCTTCTTGCTGTCTTGCCAAAGTGACATCACGTGCGCAGATGGTCGCCCCAATCACATTGCCTCCCTCATAAATGGGGTAAAATTGAATCTGGCTATGGTAGGGCCCCATATCCGTTTGGGCTTCCTCCTCAATCATAAAAGTTTCCCCAGCAAAGGCTCTTTTGTAGTGGGCTAACCACTTTTCTCCATCTCCCATATGGTCAAGCTTACGTCCTTTAAAGCTCATGCCATCGGCAACTACCAAACCGGTCTGCTCTTGGATTACTTCTTTAAATGCATGATTGGAAGAGATGAGTTGCCCTTCGGTATCGACGATCCAAATCAGGTCTTGGCTGGTTTCGATGAAGGAGCGGAAGGTGTTTTCATTACGCACCCTTTGGATCTCTTTTTCAAAAAACAAGTGCTCAGCCCAAAGACTAAACATACCGCCAAAGGCCAATAATATGGATAAAAAGCCACAAAATAGGGCGGTGACACGCTGGTCCGGCCAAGCCCAAAGGCTAAATGCAAAAATCGCTGAAAACGCGACTAAAAAGGAAACTTGCAATAGCCTAAAGAGCATGGTGCCATCTTTACTGAGGCGGTACTGCTTCTTGATAAAATTCATTCTGGGTCCAAATTGAGGTCGAACCCAATAATATAATTATTTTAATGATTGTAATAATCAGTAATTATAATATACTTACCTGTGATTTAATTAGTCTATGCGTTCCAAGAATTGGAGAGAAAAAGCTTGCGGACGATCGGCAAAGAGTCGCTTAGTAGCGGGCCAAACTTCACCAAACAAACTACTGTGTCTATAAGCATCTAGATCGGCTTGCGAATCCCAATGGCTATAGGTGAAACGGATGTGAGGATCGTTGGGATCTGCATGTAATTCAAGATGTTGGCAGCCCTTTTGGTGCCGAATCTTATGTTTGTGTTGATCAAAGAGTTGGTGAAATTCTGCTAATTTATCAGCTTTGAAAGTCATTTTGACAATACGGAGTATCATGCGTTGGGAAATTTGGGTAGATGTTTTTTTTCTTCCTACTTAAACTTATAAATTCTCCCCTCGTTCAAAAACGAACGGAACGTCAAGAAGATTTATATGAAAAGAATTTGCATTTTTTTGTCTTTGAGCCTCTTGGTTAGCCTATTGCCAGCTCAAGATCACGTATGGGTGTTTTTTACAGACAAAGGCGATGATGTTGAATGTCAGTTGACAACTCCCGAGTCCTTTTTGAGTCAAGAAGCCTTAGACCGCAAAGCGGTAAACAATATTGCGATCACCGCTCAAGATTTGCCTGTAGCGAAAGACTATTTGGCTCAACTCAAAGCCCAAGATATTGAAATCATCTCAACCTCTCGTTGGTTGAATGCGGCCGTCATTAGCCGCAGCAATGATCTAGCCTCATTGATGGCGCTAGACTTTGTCAAAGGTATCAAAACGGTAGGCGTTCTGGTACAGACCAAAACAGATGAGTCCTCTGAAGTAGAAAGCATAGATATCAATGAACTGCAAGTAAGTCCTTTTATGTATGGGCGTGCACGCCATCAAAATGATATGCTCACGATCAGCCCTTTGCACGAAAAAGGGGTTACCGGTCTTGGGGTAAGAGTGGCGGTATTTGATGCTGGATTTAAAGGTGCTGATACCATTGCGGTTTTTGATTCGCTACGCGCTGCCAATCGTCTGATTGCCGCTAAAGATTTTGTAGACAATGATGACAATGTTTATCATGCTTCCGCCCACGGAACGCAGGTACTCTCTACGATTGCGGCCAACCTACCTGGCAAAATGGTCGGTATGGCACCTCACGTAACAGTGGTTCTCGCCAGAACAGAGGATGCCGCTTCTGAAACGCGCCAAGAAGAGCATAACTGGGTAAAAGCAGTAGAATGGGCAGATTCGATCGGTGTGGACATTATACATTCCTCTTTGGGCTATGCGCTCTTTGATACTGAGGATGAGAGCTACGAATACAGAAATATGGATGGCAATACTACCATCATCAG